>NZ_PGFQ01000003.1 GCF_029870955.1 Sulfitobacter faviae
CCGCGCCTGCGTCCTGCGGCTGCTCACCGCTGTCGATGAACGGGATGATCGAGAAGGTCTGGCCGCCGCGCTGTTCTTCGTTCTGCACGGCGTTGACGCGCAGGTCGCCATCTGGCGTGTTGATCAGCAGCGACAGGTAGTCATTGCCCGTGCGGCTGCTTTTCGCCATCCACGCCGAGCCGACGCGGATCGGTGTGCCCCGAGGCGAGCTGACCTCGATCCGGTAGTCGGGGTGGGTCTCCTCGGATTTGTAGCTGTTCTCGATCAGCATGAACTCCAGATCGAACATCATGTTGGCGATGTAGCCGGTGAAGGCGTTGTCGGCGTCCATGGCGGTGAGCTCGCCCGAGATCGAGCCGGATTTCATCAGGCCGTTCGAGACCAGCGGGATGATCTCAAATTCGCCGCTTTGGGCCGCACGCGCCTCTTTCGTCTGCACTGCGTTGACCCGGAACGGGCCGAGGCCGACATCGATCTGCATCGAGATGTAGGGGTTGCCGCTGGTATTGCCGGTCTCGTTCCAGGCCGTGCCGATACGCACCTTGCGGCCTGATTTGTTGACTGCCGTCACGTCAAAATCCGGGCTGCGTTCGGACATCTTGGCCCGCGCCTCCAACTGGATGGCGATATCGAAACGTGTCGAATGGATCATGCCGTTGTACTGAGCGGCTGCGGTCTCGACGTTGCGGGTGAGGGTTCCTGCGAACATGGGATAGTTCCTTTTGGATTGGCCGGTGCCTGACGTTCTTGCCAGCGCATCCGGGATTGCTTTCTCGACCCCTTGAGGGATCACAAACCAGAAAGCCTGCTTTCCTTTCAGCCCGCCCACGGGTCAGAGCTGCCGTCCGAGCGGGAATGCCCCGCCCCTCCGGGTGCTACGCCCCTCCCCTGCCCGTCTGGTCTTGATTGGCGGCCCGAATTTTCCGAGCCGCCCTCCGGTCGCGCGATGAAGAACTCTGCCTCTTTTCCGTTCAACCCGTGCCCGCCCCGGTCGGTCAGACCGATGCAGCTACCATTCGGCACATAGGTGATGAGGTATTGACCGAGCCGGTCCTTGTGGACAACGTAGCCGGCATTGGCCCAATGCACGGTCTGGCAGGCATCGACGGCGGCCTTGATTTCATCGAGTGTCATGCGAACCTCCTTACGAAGAATGGTGGGTAAACGCCGGAAGAAGCCCGATCTTCCAACCGGGCTTCTGTGCGGCATTCATTTGGCGAAGAGCCGGGACCTATCAGGCGCTTTGCGTGGTTGGCGTTGCGCGCGCCGCCATCCAATCCTTCAGGCCAAGAACCGTTCTGCCGTCGGCGACCTCGGTGGCCCAGGCAACCCTTGGGTCGCCGCAGGGCTCATTGCCGACATGCCGGTCGATATGACCATTGGCCATCCATGGCTCGGGCTGGATCCGGCGCAGCCAGTCCGCCATACTCGGGATACGGCCCTGACAGTCTTCTCGAACATGCTGCTCGCCGATCCAACGCACGGGGATCTCTCGACCCGCGCTATTGGTCAGGGTCAGACCGAAGACACGTTCAGCCTCGAACAGGCCTTGGGCATGGTGGCGCAAGGCTCTGTGCGTGAAGAGCGCAAGGTGCTCTTTCGAGGCATCGAACCAGTCGTGCACAGCCTGATAGTCAGACGGCACCCCGCCGAATTTTCGGGCCGAGCTTTCGGCATGATGAAGCGGATGCGCCATCTCAAAGCCCCTCGTCATAGCTGTGAGAACATTCGACATAGCGATCCGCATGATCGAGCGTGATGCTGTCGGCGGTGATGTCCCAGGTCAGCGTGCCGTAGCCGCCCTCGTTGTTCTCAAACCCCGGGTGATGGTGATAGGCGAGCGACCAGGCGAAATCGCCCACGGCGGTGACAAGCGCTTCCGGCAGTTTGACCTCCGCAGGCTGCACATTCACGTCCTCGACATTGCCAGAGTCGCCATAGCCTTCGTATTCGGCGGTGACCTCGCTGATGCCAAGCGCACGTAGTTGTGCGATCAGCTCCGCTCGGGATGCCTTCAGGGTGGTTTCGCGCTCGGCGCGCCACTGAGCCGCCATTGCGGCATAGTCGATCTGGGGATTGGTCATGGGTCTGTCCTCTTGTCTGAATTTGGGGCGCGCGCAGGCGTGCCATTGGCCTGCCCGCGCGCCCGGAACGCGCAGACCGGTCAAATCCCGATCCGCGACGCCCCACCCAAAGCCTGCTTTGGCTTTTCAGGCGGCTTGGTCTGCCGCCTTGCTGGTTCCCTGCCCCACGATCCGTGCCAGAATGCCCAATGTATCGACCCCTTCCTCATGCGGCAGGAACACCCGCAGCTGGAAGGCGATGATCTCGGTGAAGCAGCCGAGGGCTTTGAGGCCATCAATCATGCCCCGATCCGCACCACCAAGCTCGAGGCGCATCTCGCCAGCGACCCGGCGGCGGGTCAGGGTCAGGCCGCGGCCCAGATCGACAGGCGCGGTGGTTCCGAGGGCTGCGGTCAGCATCTCCTGCGGCGTTTGCGGGTCGGAGACGAGGAAGCGGGCGCGCAGCGCGGCCGCCCCGTCCTCGCTCAGCGTCCGCCCGATCATGGCCGTCGCCCCGTCGGGCGTGACCCGGTAGATGCGCTCATTGGTGGTCGGAATGTCCTTCCAGATCGGCAGCAGGAGACCGGTCAGCAGATAGAGCTTGGTTGTGGTGGTCTTCGGCAGGGCAGCCGCCTCTTCATCCCAGAGCCGAATGAACTCAGACTTGCCGATCTCTTCCCAGGCCGAGGACTCGAAGCGCATCTCCTCAAGGTAGCTCGACCCGTTGGGCCGTACCGCCTTGCGCATCAGCGTCACGATATCCTCGTCATACATCTGCATGGGGCGGGCCGAAATGAGCGCGGCGCGGCCGGAGGCGCGATTCACCATCGTGGTCTTGTCCAGATTGCGCGATATGGCCTCTTCGGCCCCAAGAACGTGGACCGGGTCGGTGACTTCCAGTCCGATGATCCGCGTCACGGCGCCGGATTTCGGGCAGGTCCAGAGATCCTCTGTGGAGACCTGTTCGATCTTTTCGCCGCGCAGGGTTTCCACGCCGAGATCGAGCATGCCTGCCGCGCGCGCCCGTTCCGTCTGATCAGCGATCCGGCGCATGAATTCGGCAAAGAGCGCGTTCTGCATGTGGATGGGAAGGGCAAGCACCCGATTGAGAAACCGCTGGATCGGGGGAAGCTCTTCGAGCAGCACACCGTCCTTGTCGATCAGCCGCAGGGCCGTCCAGTCGGTGAAGCTCTCGTAGCTCATCGCCTCGGCGCGCCCAGCGGCAAGATCGGCGAAATACCCACGCAGCGCCGCCCGCGCGATCGGGCTTTCGAGATTGTCCTCCTCCCGGAACATGCCCTGCGAGCCGGTCTCGCGCTGGCCTTTGGTGAGGGCCCCAAGCTGATTGAGGCGTTTCGCGATCGTCGAGGTGAAGCGCTTCTCGCCATGCACATCTGAGGTGCAGACCCGGAAGAACGGCGCGCTGACCTGAGCCGAGCGATGCGTGCGACCAAGCCCTGGATGGCCGCATCGGCGCGCCAGCCGGGCTCCAGCAGGTAGTGCCGCCGCCGTTTCTGGTTCTTCGCCGTTTGGGCCGCGTGATAGGACCGGCCCGTCCCGCCCGCATCGGAGAAGATCAGGATATCCTTTTCGCCGTCCATGAAGGCTTGGGTTTCGGAGGAATTGCTGCTGGCGGCGCGCTTCTCGATGAAGAGATGGCCGTCCTCGGCCTTGAGGGGCCGGATAGATCGGCCTGTGACTTCTGCCACGGCCTCGTCGCCAAAGGCCCAGAGGATCTGGTCGAGCGCCGAGGGGATCGGGGCCAGCGTCATCAAATCCATCATGGCCGCGTCACGAAGGGCAAGCGCCTCGCGCGAGACGACCAGCGCGCCGGTCTCGTCCCTGAGCGGCTCGGCCACCATAGTGCCGTCGATCTCGACCAGCTTTTGCGCGTGGATCGGGAAAGCCTGTTCGAGGTAGCCCAGAACATAATCGCGCTGCGTCAAGGCACCCTCGACCAGCTCGTCTTCCGGGTCCGTCGTTTCAAGCCGGCGTTTCAGCAGGCTCTCGCCTGTCGAGACGACCTGGATGACGCAAGCCTTGCCTGCGGCCAGATCTTCCTCGATGGCGCGGATGATGGTCGGGGCCTTCATGCCCATCAGGAGATGGTTGAAGAAGCGCTGCTTCGTGCTTTCAAAGCGGGACTTGGCCGAAGCGCGTGCGGCAGAGGCATTGGTCTCCCCCGAGGCATCGTTGACACCGGTCGCCGTCAGCGCCGCCTCGAGATTGTGGTGGATCGTCCGAAACGCGCCCGCATAGGCGTCGTAGACCTCGATCTGGGCCGGGGTGAGCGCGTGTTCGAGAACGTCATATTCCACGCCATCGAAGCTTAGGGCACGGGCCGTATAGAGGCCGAGCGTCTTGAGATCGCGCGCGACCACCTCCATGGCGGCAACGCCGCCGGCTTCCATTGCCGAGACGAAGCTCTCGCGGCTCGGGAAGGGGTATTCCGGCCCCTGCCCCCAAAGCCCAAGCCGCGCGGCATAGGCCAGGTTATGCACGCTCGTGGCACCCGTAGCCGAGATGTAGAAGACGCGGGCGCGCGGGGCGGCCAGTTGCAGACGAAGGCCTGCGAGGCCCTGCTGCGAGGGTTTGACCCCCCTGCCCTGCTCTGACCCGGCCGCGTTCTGCATGGCGTGAGCCTCGTCGAAGGCCAGCACGCCGTCGAAGTCGTCGCCCATCCAGTCGAGGATCTGGCTCAGCCGCGTGGTGCCGCATTTGCCCGCGGACCGCAGCGTGGCGTAGGTGACGAAGAGGATCCCGTCACCCATCGGGACGGGCTGGTCCGGTTTCCATTTGGAAAGCGGCTGGATGTCGGCTGGCGAGCCGCCAAGATCGGTCCAGTCGCGGATCGCGTCCTCGATAAGCGTGGCGGATTTGGAGACCCAGATCGCTTTCCTGCGTCCGGCCAGCCAGTTCACGAGAATGAGCCCCGCGCATTCGCGCCCCTTGCCGCAACCGGTGCCATCTCCGAGGAAATACCCGAGGCGATAGTGACACGCATACGGGTCATCATCGGCACGCGTCAGCTTTGTCTGGTCGTCATCGATCGTGAACCGGCCTGGCAAATCACGCCCATGGGCATCATGCGCCATGATGATGGTTTCCAGCTGTGCCTCTGAGAGATGTCCCTCCTCGATCAGCCTGGCGGGCAGACGCAAGTCATCACTGCCCGTGTTTGAGGGCATGGGCGGGGCAACCGAGGCCATGGCGATGCTTTCGACGAGCGGCGTGGGATGTTCTTGCGCACCCGCGATCTCGATCCGCTGCGGACGGTAGCGCGCATAGATGTCCGAGACGGGCGTGTTGTCGCGCGGGGCCTCAAGGCTTGTGAAAGTGAGCGGTATGGCGGCGTTGGTCTGAGCGTTGGACGCCGCAACTTTGGCAACTGGGCGCTTGCGCGTGACAAGTAGTGGACCGACCGATCGCGCATGAGGGTTTGTCGCCGCCCGTTGGACGGGGCGCGTCTCAGGCCGGTTTGCGGCCACGGTGTCAACAAAAGGAAGGGCTTCCTCCAGATCCTGAACCGCGGCGCGGATCATCTCGCCGTCCTCCTGCACCTTGTCGAAGACCATCAGCTGGGTTTCCACAGTTGTGCCGAGCTTGCGGTAGACCTGCCCCGGTATTGTGAGTGCCAAGCGCGGCGTAAGGAGGCCGCAGGCGCGTGCCCAATGCGCGGCATCGCGTTCGGGAGTGAATCCCGGCAGCATGATCGCCACCAGCCGCCCGCCGGGTGCCAGGCGCTTGGCAGCCCCGATGAGATGTTTGGCGGCGATGTGTTTGTCCCGGGCGCGATCGACCGAGGAGGCGAAGGGCGGGTTCATCACCACGATGTCGGGCAGAACCGGCGTCTGCAGCAGATCGTCGATATGCTCGCCGTCATGGCCCGTCACCTCGCCGCCGAAGAGGGCCCGCAGGAGGCGCTGGCGAAAGGGGTCGATCTCGTTGAGCAAAAGCGTGGCACCGGCCCGGGCGGCGAAAGCAGCAAGGGCACTTGTGCCAGCCGACGGCTCCAGAACGGTCTCGCCTTTGCGGATCGCTGCGGCCCGCACGACAAGGGCTGCGTATGGCAGCGGCGTGGAAAACTGCTGCAGCCGGATCTGCTGCTCCGAGCGGCGCGTTTCCGTCAGGAGCCGTGAGGCAAGCAGCTTTGCCGCGGCGATGTCACCTGCCGCGCCGTCCCCACGCAGCAGCATTTGGACGGCAGCGGCCTGCATCAGGTCATAGGCCATGCGCCAGTCCCAGGCACCGCCGGCATCGCTGCCATGAAACGTCTCGCGCATGATGCGCGCCAGCGCTGAGCTACGCAGGGGTTGGTGGTCGATCTGCGCGCCGATCTGCGCGAGGGCAGAGACGAGATCAGCGCCGGAATCGACGGGAGCGTGATGCGTTGAGCAAGGCTTGGCCATGGGATTTTTCCTTTGGATGAGGGTCTGAATTCCAAAGGACAAAAAGCCAGCTTTCCCCTTTTGGGGTTAAGGATCTGAAATCAAGAACCGGAGCGGGGCAGGACTGCCAATGCGATCAGACGTCATCGGTCTTTGCGGCAAGGTCACGGAGCCAAGCAGAAAACGCGGCTTCACTCACCTGATCGGCGGCAAGGTCCTCCATCATCCGGACACCCTTCCCGGGATCGGGCCGCAGATTTACGCCATTGAGCCGCAAGAACGCAAAAGCGGCCACGAATGCTGTTCGCTTGTTGCCATCGACAAAGGCATGCGCTTTGGCAAGACCATAGGCATAAGCTGCCGCAATCGCGAACACATCCACGTCCTCATAGGACGCGCGGTTCATTGCCCGTGTGCATCCCATTTCCAAAAGGGCCGGATCGCGGGTGCCTGGCGCACCGCCGTGGCGCGCGATCTGGCGATCATGGACGACGTACGAAGCGGCCAGCGGAATCCAGACCCAATCGCTCATGCAAGTGCTTGGAGCAGATCGCGGTTCTCATCCATGACGATCTCGGCGGCGGCAAGCGCGGCCTGAAGTTCCGGGTTTTCCGTCATCAGCTTCAGCCCGCCATCATCCGTGCGCACGGCATAGAGGGTATCCCCCTCCTTGGCATCCAGGAGCGCGAGCATCTCTGTGCTGAGTGTCATGACGGCGGAATTGCCGACCTTGCGGATTTTGGCTTCGATCATGGCAGGGCCCGTATGGTTATACGTATGTATATACGAGACCTCTGCGCTAGGTCAAGTTTGCTCCTGGCGCTTTTCGTCAATCAACGTCTGCAACTGATGCAACGCGTGGGCGTGCGATATCGGCGGGCGCGGATCTTTGAGCGCTTCCTGCACCCTGGATCGAAACCAGGCATCGTGGGATTTCGTTTCAGCGGTCACGGAAATGGTCGTCGAGCCCCCTATCCAGAAGCTCGCCTAGGTAACTCGGCATATCGGCAACGCTCAGAGCGACCTGAGACCGGCGGTCGGGGATTGGACCCTGGACCCGTCGACTTTGTCGCAGGCCTGTTTGCGATCTGAAGGCTGTTTCAACTCGGGTCCCCTATTGACGCGATGATCGAACGTTACAGCAAAGTTTCCCGAACGATAAGAGCCTTGAAATCTCTATCTCTTTCATCGCCTCAAGCCACCCCTCGACATAGGCGGCGCTCTGGTCGAATTCAGGTTCCACCCCGATTTGCGCGCAAAGCATGCAGTTTCCGATTTCCGCGACTTATCCTGACAGTCAATCCAAGAAAGCTATCATTTCTGCTTGTCACATTGCTTGATCAGCCATTTGTGCAAGGCGGGGGCTTGGTCGGGTTTGGTTCTGAAATCCGCCGCCTGTTCGAGGAGCGCGCGCATGGCTTTGCCGTCTTTGCCGAGGGATTTGTTAGGCCAGTGGGGTTTGTGCGCTTCCCATGCTGTCAGATAGCCGTCAGCCCAGATGGAAAACAGGACCGGGTCCGCCGGGAACAGCACCTCTGCCGGAGCACCGTCTCGCAGCAAGGACAGACGGTGATTGTAGGCTATTACGATCAGGTCGAGGAGTTTTTGCAAGTCCGCATCGGAGGCGAGATCGTCTGCCACTACATTGAAAATCGTGACGATCCACTCGGAGGGTTTGATGAACTTGGGCGCGGTGCAAAGACCTGTCAAAAAGCCTTCCATCCAGGGGGTGTGATCTTGGCTGGACGCAGAAGTTTATCCAGCGCCTTTTGTTCCTTTGTGCCGAACGGTGCGACCTCGGCGTAGGTTCCCGGGGCCGCGCGTTCTTCGGTGACCTCAAGACCGCCGAACGGCATCGGCGGCGCGTCCTGATGGACCCACGCCTCAAAGCTCATGGCGTGCACGAAATGCATGATCGGGGCCTTCTTCAGGTCGCGGCCCTCGGACATGGCCTGGGCCACGGCGACAAGCTCAGGCGTTATGGGGTTCTTTGCAGCCGCCAGCAAGGCGGCATTGCGGGCAAAGATCATGGCCCAAAAGTTGCGGCGGGTCTCCAGATGCTGCCAAAGCTTGCGGGTCATGGCATTTTGAGTCGTTGCACTTTCAATGGCATCTGACGATGCGTCGCTGTCCTCGAACCAGCTGTCCGAGATCGGGAAGTGATCAGGCCAATGCTCACTCGCCATGATCAGGCTGCCCCGTGCGCGGACGGAGAGAGTGGAGACGGCGCCTTCGGGGTCAGCAATGGCCGCGATGTCTGCAATATCTGCCGATCGCGGGCGCAGATCGGCAAAACCTGCGGTCTCGACGACATCGAGCAGACCCGCCGCGGGCATTGTCCCATTTGCTTGCCCGTCCGCAAGCGCCCAAGACAGAGCGGTGAACGCATAATCTGCTGTTGCCTCCAAGGCGCCGGACTCATTTGCAATCTGCGCGATCATCTGTTTTTGCTCGGTGGCGCTGGTGCACGGAAGCACAAAAGCGTCTTTCACGCCAAACCCCTGTTTGAGCAGCACCACCGCCAAAGCACGTCGGCCACCCGATTGAATGGCCATGGAGAGGCTCTGCGCACCGCTGCCATCGACCATCGAGGATACAACGCGGTGGATCTTGGGTTTTGAGCGCGTGTCAATTGCCTGCGTCCCGGTTTTGAGGGCGGATCGGATGATCTCATCCATACCGCGCAAGGTGTCAGGGTCTTGTAGCCAGCTTCGGATCAAGGTGATGCGCGATAACAAGGTCTGAGACAGATCACCCGCCTGCTGGCGCAGAGCGAGACCGGTTAGCGCGCCGGAGCTCACCGAGGCGTCTGTCGCAAGTAGCAGCGCTGCGGCGGCATCTCCACATAGGGACTCTGGTCGGGTAGCGAGTTTGCGAATGAAAGCAAAGCGTGCTTCTGGCGGCAAGGTTGGCAGCATCTCATCCAGCATCGCCAGCATGGCCGAAACCGAGTCTTCGCCGATGCCATTTAAGCCTTTGAAGATACCGTCGAACATCTCATCGGGGATGTCGGGAATGCCGTTGATGTCGGCAAAGGCATCCGGGTCTTCGGGGATGACCGCATGGGCCAGCGATGGTGGCGGGTCAGGCCCGCACGCGTCCAGGCGCTGGAGAGAGACAAGGCCGTTTGGGATGTCAGGTCGGCGTCGAGCAAGGCCACCACATCGCGCATGTCATCCAGTAAGGTGCGCCCTTTGCGCTGCCCGCTCTCATCGGCCATGCGGGCCTCATCCAGTGCGGCGACCAGCATCGCCATCTGGCCGTCCGACAATGGGCCACTCGCGGCCTCTTGGATCAGCGCAGCGCAAAGGTCCGGGCGCGCCAGAAGATCCTTGCCAAACTGCCGTAAAAGCTCTGACTGCTGCAACGGCAACTTTGGCGCTTCCACGGCCCGAACCATCTTTGAAAGAAACGCGTCCACCCTGATCCCCCTCGGTTGACATCATTGCATTGCAGAAAGTTTGGTTCTGTCCAAGGCAAAACCATATCTTGGCTGATCACTCGCCCGAAATCTGCCCTATCACGTTGCGAATTCGCGCGCGTTCCGCCTTGAGAGAGGCCCGCTAGGGAGCTGGCAATCGCTTCTCTTTGAGCAATGATTTGACGTCTTCCTGTGCCTTTTGCCAGGCTGGCAGGTGACGCGCGCGGATACAGGCGTTCGGGCATTTGGTTGACAGCCATAGCGCTGCCTGTGCGTCGCGGGCGTTACCAAAGCCATCTCAACGGCCAGGCGCCACCTTAACGGACTTCTCGAACCGCTTGTCCGCCGCCGCCGCTTCTTTCAAGAGCGCGTCGAAATTGTCAGGTGGGTTGCCATCTTCCAGCATTCCTTTGAACGTCGCATAGGCATCCGTCTTGCTGCCATAGGCGCGCAGGGTCTTGTCGTCGTTCACCCAGGCCACCACGATGACCTTTGCATCGCTGTTGAACCGATAGAACAGCCGATACTGCTGGAAGAATTTCGCCCGGAACCAGTGTTTGCGGTGATCGCCGAGTGTGCCGCCTTGGCGGAAGGCGGCGGCACCCGGATCTGCCGGTATGGCCTCGGTGACCAGCTTGAAGATGGCGGCCAGCCGTTTCGTGGAATTTTTCTTGCGCCAGGTCTTGGGATCGCGAGCCTTACGCGCCTCGACCTCCAGGGTCAGCCCTTCGAGCTGGTCCAGAAAGAGCGGATGCGCATAAATCGACCATCCGTTTACGACAAGTGGCGCTTGGGCGGGCATGCTATCGCCGCTCATTCATCCTCGAGCGATAGCGGCGCATCGAGATCGACGTCAACGTCTCCGACCAGTGCTGCAAGACGGTCATGCAAAGCCCCATCGAACGCCCGAATGCGGTCCGGATGCGCCTTGATATCGGCCTCGACAAAATCGAGAAAGGCTCCGAGCACGGGATCTTCCTCGTCGCTGCGCACGGGCTCGATATAGACCCTGCCACTCGGCTCGGTGCAGTAACGAATCTGGTCGCCCTTGCCCAGCTTGAGCTGTTTGCGCACACCCGCCGGCACGGTCGTCTGATACCGATCCGTGAGTTTCGAGACATCTTGTGCGAGGGCTGTCATGGCAGTCTCCTGAAGAAAAGGTTCTTTAAGAAAAGGTTCTTTGCTGCCCGCGATAGGTAATGCATTTGCATTGCCTTGTCAAGACAAGCCGCAGCATCTGCTGTCGCCGGGCAGGTCGATGAACCGTCCGGCGCAGGACCTAATCTCGCCTCGCCAGGAACTCCGCCAGCACTGGACTGGCAGCACCTTTCGCGGAGCTGAGCAGCTCCGAACCCGCAAGCGTGGCCTTCGAGAGGCGTACGAGCCCGCCGGTTTCCTCGATGCGGTAGCAGCGGCGTTTTTGCCGCCCGCGTCTGTAGTGCGTCGCGGTGACGATCTGGCAGGTGCTGCCATCGGCGAGCGTCACAGGTGCTGCAAGCTTGATCTTGTCGCCTTCGGCATAGTCCGGGATCGACGCCCAGTCCCGGCAACGCTGACGCCAGTCCTGGGCGTAGCTGGCCGGGTCTTTCAGGTCGGAGAGGAGCTCGATCAGCCCAAGAGGAGCGCGAGACTCGTTCGGGCCAGCGCTTTCCTCCATATCCTTGTAGCCCCAGCAGCCATCGTCGTAGGCGGTGAGGAAGACGGCGGCGAAGGTGATCGAGCCGTCAGGATCGGTGATATAGGTCGCGTCCTCGACAGCGGTGCCGTCGAGATTGGTAACCCTAGCCGCTGCATACCAGGTGGAGGCGACCTTGCAGGCTTTGACCAGTTCCGTCTTGCGGCTGTCGCCCTCGAAGGTGCACAGCCGAGCAATCTCCGCTTTCTCATCCGCGTAGGTCTGGACGCGGCCGTCGGTGTAGAAGAGCCATCCCATCTCAGAGTCCTTTCTCTCATTGGGGAAACTGTTGTTGCCAATGTCCCGAGCGGGCCGCAGGCCCGGCAGGGTATTGGCGATGCTTGTTTGAGAAAGGGCGCATTGCGCCACCCTCCGGTCATCGAGTTCCATCAGCGCATCGAGCGGCACGCGGTAGGGCTGCATGGCGTCGAAATCCTCGCAATTGCCGCAGTTCTGTACGATTGCGAAGGTGTCGCAGGCATCCTTGAGAATGACCCGGAAGGTGCCGCCAAGGCCCGAGGGCACTTCGTAGGTCCCGCCGATGAGATAGTCCGAGGCCCGGCGCACGAAGACGCGGATGCTGTGGCCATCGGTGGCGAGCCGGATCGCACCCCGCCCCCGGTCGATGAGCACCTGCACGTCATCCAGGATATCGGTGTAGAACTGGCCGGTCAAATCGCGAAACGCCATGCGGCGCTGCGCCATCCAGTCGGTGTCGCGAAACGGGTTCATGCCGTCGGCGAAGGCGAAGGAGGGATCGGCCTGCGCGGTGGTAACGATACGGGTGGTCGTGCCATCGATGCCGTTCGAGCGCAGATGCACACCATTGCCGACGATGAGGATCAGGGCGGGCCTGTCCACGGGCCCGTTCCAGTTGGGCAGGAAGGTCTTGCAGGCGCGCGCATGGGCGATCTGCGCCGCAACAGCGGAGGCAGAGAACTTGAGAATAGCCATGGGGATGTCTTTCCGTTGGGTGTGGGAGGGGTCGACCCGCGCGGGGAATGCCTCGCGCGGGTCGCGTGAGGACTCAGGCCGCTTGCGCGACCTCGCTGTCAGGCTCCGGAGATTCCTCGATGGGCTCCGCCTCATCACAGGCGACACCGGCGGTCTGCATCATCGGCGGGCACCAGGCGGCCACGGCAGCGAGCTGTGCGTCGGTGAGCGTGGCGAATGGCTCGGCGAAGAGCTTGTCGCAGAAGGCGACGATCTCCTTCTTGCTCGAAGAGGCCAGTGTCACCGCCTCCTGGGCGAGACCCAGATCCTCGCCGAGGATCTTCAGGAGCCAAGCCTTCTTGAAGCGGTTGAAGAGCGCCGCATTCGGCGTCCAGTGGGCGCGGATGTCGGGCATGATCTCGATCTCGAACGCATGCATCAGGCTGTCGCGCTGGCGGTCCCGCGCGAAGCAGGACTGCGTGGTGCTGGCCGTGGCATAGGCCACGAGCTTGGCCTTCTCGCCGGCCTCCAGCGCGCGAAACGCCGCGAACTGATCGGCGGGCGCGCGGCGTCATCGAGCCAGGAGAGATCAAGTGCATCATGCGCCGCCGCCACCTGCTCGAGCGAGGTCTCGTCGATCTCGTCCATCTTGGCATGGCTGCGGTATTCCTTGCGGGCATCGATCTTGATCGCCTGCGTGACACTCATGCCGCTGGCCAGAACGTCACTGACCAGCTTGAAGAGCGTCAGATCCAGCGTGGCCTCCGGATGTAGCGCCATCGCGGCCCCAAGCGCCATGGCTCGCTCGGTCTTGAGGTCCTCAGCCAGCGAGGCCGGGTAGCTGATCTCGCCCGGGTCAGGGGCCTCTTCCCCGTCTGACTACTCGAGGCGCCGCGCGTGCCCTCCGCTTTGACGGTGTCCTCCGGGCGTACGAGGCCGATATGGAGCGTCACCTGACCATTCGACCACGAGGCGATTACCCCGGACCGCGCCAGGTCCTCGGCGCTGTAGGCCTCCTGCAGATCGCGGGCTTCCTCTTCCAAGGCGTCCACGCGCTCGTAAAGCGCGTTGTAGGCACTGTCCTCGAGCCCCTCATCCTCCATCTGTAGCTGCAGTTGCTCGAGCTCGGCGGTGATCTCATCGATGCGCTTCTGGGCGGTCTCATCAGGCTCGATCGGGCCGGGATAGACCCGGCCGTAGTCGGCCATGGTCGCGTAATCATACCGGACCATCGCATCGGCCCAGGCAAAGCCCAGTTTTATGCGGGCCTCTTCGGCAGCGGCACCGAGCTTTTCGAGCAGGATGGTCTCGACCAGCGCCGCATCCTCGAGCACGGAATGCTCTTCCAGAAGGTCAGCCGCGACTGCGCCGCCACGCGCCTCGTAGTCCGCGCGCACGAAAGCCCCGATATCATCGCTGACCTGCACCCCGCGGGATTTGAGCGCCTGTCGAACGGTATAGGCCTGCAGATAGCCGCCGTCCTTCGTGAGCGCCTCGAAGACCTCGCGCTGCGCCTCTTGGCTCGGATGCTCGGCGAAGGCCTTCATCGTGTCGAGCGTGATCACCTTGCCCCGGGCCGCGGCGCGGATGTCGGGGTGGATCAGGCCATAGCGCAACCGGCCTTTCACGGCGGCCACCGTGGTGCCGAAGGTCTTGGCGATCGTCTCGGGCGTCTGGCCGTCGACCTCCATCATCCGAGCGAAGGCCTCGAACTCGTCGATCGCGTTCATCGGCGCTTGCGTGATATTCTCGGCGAGCGACAGAGCCGTGGTGACGTCGCAATCCTCCGGCACGAGGCGGCAGTCGACCTTGGTTTTCGCGGTGAACCCCTTCTCGCTTTTGTCCGCGACCAGTTCCTTCAGGGCGGCATGGCGTCGACCACCGGCCAGCACGGCGAACTTGCCGTCGAGCTTCTGGACCAGGAGCGGCTGCAAGAGGCCCAGCACCGCGATGCTGGCTTTCAGATGCGCGATGTTCTCGGGGTCATAGGTTTCCGGGGAGTTGCTGCGCACATTGGCGGGATGCGGGACCAGATCGCCGATGGCGACGGAGACGGGTTTGAAGCTTGCGGTCATGGGATATCCTTCCAGGTGGATGAGATGCGGCCCGCGCGCTTGCGCGTGACCAATCCCCGGCTTCAGGGATCACTACGACAAAAGGCCCACTTTCCCTTTGAGGGGTCAGCGGGCCATCATCGTCTCAGATGTCAGGGGGAGGAGTCCCCTGCCCTACCAGTCGCGCGCCAGCATGATGGTCAGCACGCGCATGGTGGTGGCGGGATTGTCCGGGGTCTCAGCCCCGTAGCGGAAATCCGAATCTGCCTCATAGAGATCGATTTTCCAGAACACGGTCTCGCCCCGGATCTCGAGAGCGCCGAAATCGTGCCATCCCTCGGGATCATTCTCAGGCTCGAATGTATCGAACGCACCTGTGGACTTCACCGCCTCGGCCATGAAGCCGTCACCGGCCTCCATAAGCGCGCGGGTGACATGCATCCGGCCCTGGATGGGCTGCGCGGGCGGCAGCCCAAGGCATGTGAGCTTGCGAAACGCGTCGTTTTGCGCCGCGATCACGGTCGGATCCGGACGGTCTGGCTGGGATTGAACATTCATGGACATGGGGATCTCCTTCGAGAAGTTGAAACACCCTTCCCAAAGCCCGCTTTTTCTTTTCTGCTTGTCGGAAAGACCGAAGCAGAAGGAACCCTACCCGAACAGCCCCTTGGGTCTGTAATTCGGGTTGGGGATGGTTTCGATCCAGCCGCCCTGTTCAATGATGCTCTCAAGTGCTGCCAAGAACGGATAAGCGCCCTCGGCAGCGCTCCACCAATAGGCACCGCGCTTGAAGGTGATGATCTTGCGGCGGCCGTCTTCGAAGCAGGCCACCCGCAGCGTCTTGGGTTCCTTACGTGACATGGGTGTCTCCGTTCTCCGTGCGGTCAGGCGGCCTCGGCACTGCGACCTGCCCTGCCCACCTCCGATCTGGCGATCAGATAATCACAGGCGCGCTGCGCGTCCGCGGCGTGCCGGAAGATCGCGCCCTTGTCCGACCGAAGGACCCGCAACCAGTTGTGCAGGTAGGCGGCATTCATCTCGAGCGTGTGCGCCGTGAAGCCGAGCGTCTGACCCAGGAACACCGAGGTCAATTCCGCGACGATCTCCTCGCGCGCATAGGACGTGTTGCCAAACTTCGAGAACCCGAAATCACGGTTCAGTCGATGCGGGGCTTTCGTGGCATGGGCCAGCTCATGCGCCCAGACCCCGTAGAAATTGCGCGGGTCATGGAACCGCGTGATAGACGGCATGTAGACCTTGTCCACGGGCGGCAGATAATAGGCTTCAGTTCCCGTGAAGACGGTCGTGATGTCAATGGCATCGAAAAACGCCTGCATGTGCGGGATGGGCTCGGACGGAGGATGCTCGGGTGCGGGCTCCGGGTCGGGGAAGAAACTGTCGGGCAGGCCATCGATCTGGCAGGCATTGAACACGCGGTAGGCTTTCTGGAAGCGGAAGATGCGGGCTTCCTCGGAGCGATCATCGCCATCGCTGCGGTCGTCCTCGCCGCCCGCGTCTTTCCGGCTTTGGCCGTAATAGACGACGACAGAGGATTTCTCGCCCTTGCGGACCTTTGCGTCCAACGCATTAGCCTGCGGCAACGTCATCCAGAAGGGCGAGCTGTGGCCCGCCATCACCGTTCGCATGGTGAGCAGGAAGTTGTTCACACCCTGGTAGGGTTCTCCGCCCACGCGCAGGGGACGAGAGCTGCCGCCAATGGTCCAGGGCTTGCGCCAGGGCAGGACGCCGCGCTCGATGATGCGGATGATTTCGTTCGTGATGACCTCGGAGGCATCGAATTTGGGCGTGCGGGATCGGGCCATGGCTGGCGTCCTTTCGAGTTTAGGTGAGAGGAAATGGTGATCAGATTGACTTATGGGACCGCGGATCATTGGTGATGCTCGCGCCGAGCTGTTCGACCATGTCGACGTAGGTGATCAGCGATACAGCGCTGCCAAGCCCCCAAGGTTCATGGTCGGCGGATCCGTCCCGCGTCACCCGCGGCAGGTTCGCGAAGGCAATCACATCGGTGACGGGTCGGATATCGATGAACGGGGTCCCTCGTGCGACCGCAAGAGTGGCCAAGGGAAAGCGCTCAATCGGCGCGAAGGTCGACACGGTGGTCCAACCAAGATGGATGAATGTCCCGCCCTCTCCGCAGATCACGTGCACGTTTGGCAATAACGCCGCCTGCTTCAGATAGCCGAGATCACGCAGGACGGTCTCGCGCTCGAGCCGTTGTGCCTGCCCCGTCTGGCCGGTTCGGCGTAGTTCCTTGTGTCGCCACCACGAGGCAGCGCTCGCGCGCAACACGCGCAAGACACCTGTTTGCATGGGAATGCCCTTCATCAGAAACGGCAGACCGGAACCCGGCCCGGACCCATCTGAGGGACCCCAAAGGCCCTCATCCGTCAGTCACAAAACCCGAAGAACACTTTCTCTTTTCGTGGACCAAACCCATGAAACACCCAACCGCCACCGAACTGTACTGGTACGACGGGATCAGAACTTCCACAGGGCCCATCGGCTAGACCTGTGGCGGTTCCTTCTTCACGAGATAGCCCAGACCGCTCAATCGGCCCGCAACTGCCAACTTCTTCGTAATGTGTGCTGATGCTTTGGCTTCCCGTCGATGTAGCGGATCGGCACCCTGGAAAGGGAAATCATGTCGATGAAGGCTGTTATGGGCATGATTTCTCATCGCGAATACCAAAAAACGCAATAACCTATTGTTAATAAATCATTTTCCGCCATCTGACGGATCAGATCATTCCGCAGCCAACATCAATGCACTCTTTTGAAGAGTTCGGGTGTCATGAAATCAAGAGATTGAGTTGCAACCGCTGTTCTGCGATGTCCTCGTCGTCCACTACGACCAAATCAGCGGAACGCGGGACCGCTGGCAACCAGCTGCTGCGCTTGAGGAACCGATTGCCTCGTTGGCCATGTCGCCATTATCGAAGTGACTGAGAAGTTACCGGCTCCCCTTCCCCGCGCGCGGGAATTCGAGGATCGAGCCCTTGGTCAAACGGTTTTGGCAACCATCGATCGTCTGCTCCTTGTCCGCTACGGCCCGTAGCCACGATATCATGCAACAGACATCCACAACCTACCTCTCAGGCATTAGCACCGATGAAGGGCAAGCGAATATCCGAGGCCAGGACCCAAATCGCCGTCAGCAGGCGCCGGATAGCGTAGAGCCAATTGTTGAGGGTATTTATCATCAGATCTCAGACATCGAAAAGGGCAGGGGCCGCGGAGGCGCGGAACTGCTAGGTTGGCTACAGCGCAACGCTCTGTATGTTCTTCGCTAGCCGCCTTTGCGCTACTAGCAGCGATGGTCACCGGCTGAGGTTTTACCATGATGATCGGGATGCCCTCGTCATCAGAGCTTCGCCGGGACGAAGGCGAAAGCCACTTTCACGATCTCAAATACCGCCACACCTCAACCCCCTAACTTTTCTCTCTCAAACACCGTTTGTGTGCCGAGAGCCTACTTAACAGCTGTTAAGTTATGCCATGCCAGCCGCACGAGATCGGAGTTTAACAGCTGTTAAGCCGCGTTCCGCCGGCCAATCAATGCCATGACCATTGGGCCACAGGAAAACTCGCCTGCCGCAGCTTTGGCAGTCAGAGCTCGCAAGTATCCACCAGGCGATCTTATGTCGGCGAAGCGTTCCAGCATGGCAGCAACAACGATCGACGCTTGCTCCGGACCCATGAACCGCTGTGCTTCTTCCCATGCAGACGCACTGATTCCCATGGCTGGCCGCACATGGCACGCCGCATCGAAGAGCTGATGCCAATGCCGGATCTCACCTTGGTAGAAGGTTTTAAGCGAGGGACATGCCGCGATCACTAGGTGCAGCGGGATCTTTGGCAGGTGTCTTGTGTCCTGTTCATCGACGTCAGCCACAGGCTCATCCGTGTCCACATCTGGCACACCCGCCGCCGCCCCGCTTTTTTCTAAAGCAGGTTCAAGATCTATAGATTCTTTATTTGAATTATGATGGTGACGCTCAGAATGGGCATCATTGGTGTTCATTTCTTCTGTTTCAGGGCCATCAATGATGTTGCGTGCCTGGTCAAGGAGAGCTTCAAGGTCGGCTCGATAGGCCGCGAGGTCCTCAATTGAAAGCTTGCGGCGGAGCGCGCGGGCTGTGAGTGCAGCCTTGTCGCGAAGCTGATCCCAGAAGCCTAGGCCGGGCTGTATCTCGTCTCCGAACTCGGCGAGGGCCGCGAGGTCGCGGCGCATGAGGCTTACGACCTCTCTCAGGCGCCTGACGCGCTCCTCAGCCTCACGTACGGCCTCTGCGGCCCGTGCTATCTCTTCGGACTGACAGTAGAGCGGGGAAAGATCGAAGCCAAAGGCAACGCGATCTTCGCCGTGCTTGCGGACGTAACGCTTCCCATTGGGGCTATCGCGCCGCTGGAGCAAGCCAGCCTCGACAAGACGCGCGAGGTGACGACGCATCGTGGAGCAGGGCATACCATTCAGGCGCTCACAGATCGCCTTGTTCGAGGGGAAGACGACCATCTCGGCGTTCCCGCCAAGCGCATCGTCCGGAAAGAAGCTGAGGAGCCCCTGCAAAACCGTCAGATCACGTTCCGAGACCCCAAAGGCCGCTTGCGCCTTGGAGAGCTCGCGCAGGAGTTCCCACTTGTTAACGGGTCTGGCTGGAACAGATGCCTCGGGTCGCTCAATGACGCGCAAATGGGCGTGCGAAATCGGCCGCATAAACGGCGAGATTGGTGTGTACTCCATGAAAATGTCCACGAAGACAAAAATTCTAGGGCCCGCGAATCGCTTTGCGCTTGCGGCGTAGGGGCCAGAACGCTACATTCAGAAGTGCGAAAACTGAGATTTTGTAGCGGGCTGATCCCGGTGCGAAACCTTACAAAGGTCTCGTGAAGCTAGCTTCTCGGGGCCTTTTTCTTTTTGCCTGTATCGTGCCTCCTTCTTGTTGGTTGCTCTTCCTCAGTCTCCTGAACGCTTCCAGCGCTCATGAAGCTCGGTAATCAGCTTTGGGGCATTGCCCTCCAACCAGCTGATAAAATCAGGTTCATCCGTAGTTAGATCAAGTTTGAGCTGCTTGCCTTGGCGGCCGGTCTTGACCGTCGCAGCTCCAACACCGGGGATCGCCAAAGCAGGCACACCCTTTCTAGACGGGCTTGCTTTCTTCTCTGCTCTCTTCGCAGCTGCCAGAACTGCGAGAAACGCACGCTCAGAAACCTCATCGACCGAGCCGGAACTTTCGGACTTGGCTGTATGAGCTACGGCTTGCAGTTGGTCTCGATCACCGTCGTAGGCACCCAAAGCCTTTTTGAGCTCTTCCCATCTCGGGCGACCAATCCCGGGAGCCGCACCAATTGCCTGGATGAGTTCCTCGCCGACCGTCCGAACGACACTCAAGAGTTGTGAAACCCCAGCTTCGTGGAGGTTAAGGACTTCGGCGACACCTCGATTGGTGCGCTCAGCCCCTTCCAAATGATCACCGTCCAGAAGTGCCGTCGCAACGAGCGCACGCTCAATAAAGCTAAGATCACGACGCTCTTGGTTCTCGAGAAGCTGATCTCGAAGCGCTTGATCACCTTCAACCTCTGTGACGATGGCTCGAACTTTGATACCGATTTCGCGACATGCTTCCAGGCGTCTGCGGCCATAGATCAGGTTGTAGCGATCGCCTTCCAGTGGGCGGACCAAGACAGGCACACGCTGACCGTTCTTGGAAATAGAGTTCTTCAGGCCCTCAACGTCAATCTGAAGCCTGTCATCCAACCGTCCTTCGGTAACAATCTGCGCCGGATCGATCTCAAAAACACCGCCACGCAGTCGGCGCCCTTCAAGAGCGTCAGGAGCGTTGCGAAGGGTCTGCAGCGGCAGGCCAAGTTTAGGCTTTCTTGCCATTCCGCCCCCATGTGTTCTGGATGATTTCAGCGATCTCATCGTTCACTGCGTTCATAGATTCGATCGCACGATCAAACGTCTGACGCGTGAAGTCCTTCTTGTCAGCTTCGTAGAGCGTTTGCTTGGTCAAGCCGGCATCAGAAATTGCGGTCGACTCAACCATGTGATTGGTCAGGACCGACCTCCCAAAGAGCCCGCGAATGAAGGCGATGACTTCGGTCTGTGGCGCGTCGCCGACTTTGTATCGCGTTGGCAAGAAGCGAAGCCAATCGAAGCGCAGATTTGCGCCTGCATCCCTGATTACTCCAAGGAGATCCGCAGTCATTCGCAGGAATTGGGACATCGACATAAGGTCAAGCATCTGCGGGTGAACCGTCACGAGCACACCCGAGGACGCGGAAAGTGCTGACATCGTCAAGAAACCAAGTTGCGGCGGACAGTCGATCACAACAACGTCGTAGTTCGCTTCAACACTATCGAGTGCGTCATGAACTCTCGCGAAGAACGCCTTCGCTCCGCCTCGCTGGATCGCAGCAGGCGTCTCGTGCTCGAACTCCATGAGTTCAAGGTTGCCCGGGATAAGATCAAGGCCACGGATGTAGGTTTTGCGGATCACTTCGGCGATCGGAACCGGATCGTCATAGCGAACGGCATCATAGAGGGTTCCGCCCTCCATGAGGTCGAGTTCTGGCTGGATTCCGTGAAGAGCCGAAAGAGATGCTTGGGGGTCGAGATCGATCGCAAGAACCTTGTACCCCTTGAGCGCCAAGCGCTGAGCGAGGTGAGCAGACGTCGTCGTTTTGCCGGACCCGCCCTTGAAGTTCACCACTGAAATAACTTGAAGCTCGTCACCGTCGCGACGCCCAGGCACGTAAGTTCCAGACTTTTTTGCGTTTCCTTCAAGCGTCTGCCGGATTTCCCAGATATCGTCGAGAGTATAGCGACGATGACTTCCAGCCGTCGTCTCGACGTCGACGATCTTTCCTTCTCGATGAAGCTTCCGAAGATAGGTATGGTCGACGCCAAGGAGCTCGGCAGCTTCGCCGCTGGTCAAAGTGCGCATCACCTTCTTTGCATCCGGAGGGAAGTGTGCGGCGCGCTGAGCATGCAGGTTCGACGCGAGAAGTTCCGCGTAGTGCCCGATGGCGATGTCTAAATCCTGCTCTACTTCGCTCATGTCTGCCCCGATCCGTGGGCGCGTTTTTTATGTGGCCGCGCGTTATTTTTCGAGACTATTGCCCGACCAACCAGATTCGTGCAAGCACTTTCTAGATTTAGTGGCAATCGGTTAGGCCAACACAAGTGTGATCCTCAGAGGAGCCCCAGCTTTTCAGCACGCTCCAGCAGCATTCTGACCGAGGAAGGCTGCCAGCTGGTGCGACCGCGAGGGGTGCGCTCACGCATGGATTCGAGCCGGTCGCAGATTGCCTGCAAGGTGATCTCGGGGTCAGCACCTTTGATTGCAGCGACAATCGCAGGCAGGCGATCGTCGGTTTCGCGACGTCCAGCGCGTCCAAGCACTTCAGCGGGCAGGAATCCGTCCGCCACGTATGCCTTCACGGCGCGGAGCAGGCGGCTTTGCGTCCAGCGCTGATCATAGGGCAGGGGGCCATTGATGATCCGCAGGACGTCTTCCCAAGCCATATCGGGGCGCAAACGGCGCACATGGGGCACCCAATCCTGCGCAGTTTCGTTCAAGCGCTCCATGTAGCCGTCCTGTCGCGCCAGCCGCACCTTGCGCAGCGCTTCAGGGTCCTTGGCGCGAAGACCTGGGTTGCCGCCGACGCGGCCCTTTGAGCGTGCCGAGGCAAGTCCGGCTTTGGTACGCTCGCGGATCAGAGCGCGTTCGAACTCAGCCGCAGCGCCCAGAACCTGCAACGTGAACTTGCCCTGGGGCGAGGCAGTGTCGATCGGGTCCTGGAGCGAGCGGAAGAACGCCCCCTTGCCCTCCAGTCTTTCGATCACCTCAAGTAGGTGCGACAAAGACCGCGCAAGCCGGTCGATCCGCACGACGACCAGCGTGTCGCCCTTGCCAATCCGCTCCAGCACACGTGCAAGCACGGGCCGCGCCCGATTTCCGCCTGAGGCGTGCTCTTCAAAGATCTCTACGCAACCCGCAGATTGAAGGGCCTCGGACTGGGGCAGGGGGGTCTGATCCTCTGTGGATACGCGCGCATAGCCTATCAGGGGCATGGAAAAGAGCCGTTTGCAATTTAAGATATCGCCAATAAACGACCGAATGACCGCGCGATTATAGTCCCGCGGCTTTGGTCAGGTTCACGCGGAACCTGTCTCGGCGGCGCTGGTAACGACGGGTCATTTCGGCGCTTGTATGGCCGAGCTGCTTCTGGACATAGCGCTCGTCGACTTCTGCCGAACTGGCGAGACCGGCGCGCAAGCTATGGCCAGAGAAGAGGGCGAGGCGGTCTTTCTCGGGCAGCTCGGATCGAATGCCCGCTTCCAAGACGGTGCGCTTGATCAAGCGCGCGACATGCTTGTCGTTGAGACGCGCTTCCAGCGCTTTCTTACCGTCGCGTGAGGTGCGCACGAACACAGGCCCGAAGTCGATCCTGGCGAAGTGCAACCATTGCTCCAGCGCATGCACCGGGCAGGTTTGCTCCTTGGAGCCGCGGCCGATCTCGACCTCACGCCAGCCAGTCTTGGCATTGAGGGTGAGCAGGGCACCCTTCTCGAAGATCTCGATCCAGCCACCCGAGTCCGGCGTGTCGTCCTTGTGAACGTCGAGGCTGACGATTTCGGAGCGTCGAAGGCCCCCGGCATAGCCCAGCAGCAGCATCGCCCGATCTCTGAGCCCGCGCAGCTCAAAGGGCAGGGTGGCGACCATCGCGAGGATGTCCTCGGCCAGGATCGCTTCCTTCTGCACCGGCGGACGCGCATGCCGGCGCTTGATCCCCGCTAGCACCGTGGCGATGTGACGGTTCTTGCGATCGAAGGTGAACCCGCGTTGCGCATAGTTCCAGACAAGCCCGGACAGGCGGCGGTCGATGGTCGAGACCGATAGGGCAGGGGAGGGTCCCGATCCGGACGCCAGATCTGCGAGATAAAGCCCCATCATCTCAGGCGACGGGGGCAGAGGCTCCGTGCCCTTCATCCGGCACCAGCGGGTGAAATGCGCCCAGTCCTTTGCATAGGCCTTCAGCGTATTGTCGGAGGCCGCGGCGCGCGCGTAGTCGCGAGCGGTGTCGACCAAGCGACCGAGATTGCCGGAACCGGCGACATGTGCGGGAAGGGAGATGCTGTCGCTTTTGTCTTGATCGCTGTCGCCGTTCTGAGCGATACTAAACACACCAGAGTTTGATGATGTCGACTTCTCGTCCTCTGAGGCCATTTTCCAGTGAATGTCGGTCTGCCGGAATTTCTGAGACTGCGTTCCATTTGTTTTCAATAGCTTGCCTGTGTCGCATTTCTGAAACCGATTCAGGGTATGTGAGACTGGACGCCGATTTGAGTCACCATTGGTGGGACTATCCGGCATCCATGCACTGAGTAAGTTATGTCCGATAATTTTCCAGTTGACAAGGATTGGGAAGAGGCCGAGTACCGCGCCCGAGTGATCGGGGAACTGCCGGCCCAGCTCACTCAGGGCAATGTCGACTGGGCCATGCGTCAGTTGAATGTCGGCCGATCCACGCTCTTTCGTATGGTGAAGCAGTTCCGCGAAGACGGGCGGACCAGTGCACTGCTACGGGATACCCGAGGGCCCAAACCGGGCATGCAGCCCCTGGACCCGGCGGTGGAAGCGATCGTGACCCACCATTTCAAAGGCTTCTATGCCACCCGCCGCAAACCGACCAAGACCCGGTTCTGGCGCGAGGTTGCAGC
This sequence comes from Sulfitobacter faviae, assembly GCF_029870955.1. NCBI lineage: Bacteria > Pseudomonadati > Pseudomonadota > Alphaproteobacteria > Rhodobacterales > Roseobacteraceae > Sulfitobacter > Sulfitobacter faviae. Next base: position 24,286 of record NZ_PGFQ01000003.1, read on the forward strand.
CGACTGCCGAGCGCAGGGGTTGGCCCCTCCTTCGATCCGGCGTTTGGGTCGCTGGCTGGAGGGGCACGATCAGGCAAAGCTGATGGCCCGGCGTGAAGGCAAGGACAAGGCCGAGCGACGCCATCTGGCCACGCCGGGAGGCCTTACTGCAGACAGCCCTCTCGATATCGTCCAGATCGACCACACCAAGGCCGACGTGACAGTGGTCGACCCGGTGACGCGTCGCCCGCTCGGTCGTCCGACGCTGACTGTGGCAATCGATGTGAACACCCGCATGGTTTTGGGGTTTCATCTGTCGCTGGAGCCGCCATCGCTGCTGGCCGCCGCAATGTGTCTGACCCATGCGGTGATGGAGAAATCGCACTGGCTGGCAGCGCGTGGGATCAACACAGACTGGCCAACGCGGGGCATCCCGAACGCGATTTACGTGGACAATGGCGCGGAGTTCCATGCCCGGGCTTTTCAGCTTGCCTGTTCCGAATACCAGATCGACCTGCAGTACCGTCCGCCCGGCACGCCGCGCTATGGCGGCCATATAGAGCGCCTGATCGGCACGATGATGGGCGCGATTCACCTGCTGCCGGGCTCGCATTTCTCGAATATTTTCGAGCGCGGTGATCTCGACGCGGAAGCCGAGGCGGTGATGACGCTCAGAGAGCTGGAAACCTGGCTCGCTCTCGAGATCACTGGCTCCTACCATGCGCGGGTCCACAGCGCGCTGGAAACGACACCTGCAGCGGCTTGGGCGGCGCGGACGAACGAGGTCCGGATCCAAATCCCGGCCGATCTCAGGCAGTTCCTGGTCGATTTCCTGCCCTCCGAGCAGCGAGTTTTGCAGCGCGACGGCCTGCACCTCTTCCACATCCGCTACTGGGCGGACGAGTTGCGCTGGCTGATGGGCCGGGAAAGCCGCAAGTTCACGCTCAAATACGATCCGCGCGATCTTTCGCGCATCTTCGTGCTGACAGAGAACGGGATCATCGAAGCCCGACCGGCGGATCTGACACGGCCTGCGATCACGCTCTGGGAGCACCGCGCGGCGCGACGCGCTTTGCGCGAGGCCGGGCGCCGGTCGGTAGATGAGGAGCTGATTTTCAGGACGATCGAGGTGCAGCGCGACCTCGTCGACAGCGCCGAGCGGCAGACTAAGGCCATACGGCGCCACCAGGCGCGGCGGGCGCATCTGGCCCCTTTGCCGATGATCGATGTGACACCGGATGCCGCCGCGCGAGATGCCCTGCCTGCGCCGGAAGGGAAGGGGAGCCCGTTCCTCAGCCACCCCGGCTTCAAGGTCGAGGAGTGGTACGACGATGACTGAGTTCCCGCATCTCTATCCGGGAGCGTGCAAGATCGCCGCGCTCAGCGCCGAGGAGCGCATTCACCGGATTCGCGCCGACCGCTGGATTTCCTATCCCAGGGCCGAGGCTGCCTTGGAGAAGCTGGAAACGCTGATGTCGTTTCCCGAGCGCGCCCGCATGCCGAACCTGCTCATTGTCGGCGACAGCGGCATGGGCAAGACGATGATCATCGAGAAGTTCACCCGCGATCACGCATCGAGCTTCGACGAGACCAGCGGACGGCTGCATATGCCGGTCGTCGCCGTGCAGATGGTGTCTGGGCCAGATGAATCGCGCTTCTACCGCCGGATCCTGGCGGCGATTGGTGCCCCGGAGCCGCCGCGGGCGACACTGTCTGTACTTGAAAGTCTGGCCTTGCGACTGCTCGCCGAATTGCGCCCAGGAATGCTGGTCATCGACGAGATCCACAGCCTGCAGGCGGGGACGATCCGCGAACAGGCGCGATTCCTGAACATGCTGCGCTTTCTGGGCAACGAGCTGCGCATCCCGCTGGTCTGTGTCGGTACAGCGCAGGCTCGCAACGCGCTGCGCACCGATGATCAGCTGGTGCGTCGCTTCGAGGCCTTTGCCCTGCCGCCCTGGCGGGAGGGCGAGGATCTGAATGGGCTGATGAGCACGCTCGCGCGCACGCTGCCGCTTCGGCGCCAAAGCCAGATCGACGAGAAGGCGCTGACGCGGATGATCAAGGTGACCGGCGGCATCACCTCGGGCATCTTTTCGATCTTGTCGCAGCTGGCGATCGCCGCCATCGAAAGCGGCGAGGAACGCATCCTCTCGCGTGACATTCTGGGCGGCGACCGGTTGCAGGCGGTCCTGGGAGAGCCGGTGTGACGGCGCGCGGGCGCCTGCCGGTTGTCTACCTCCCCGAGGCGGACGAACGGCTGTCTTCCTGGGCCGCGCGCATGGCCCCGTTCTACGCCATGACGGTTTCGGAATTCGTCGCCGCACTTGGTCTAAAGGGGCACGACGTGTTCGACCTGGAATGGCGTCTTTCGGAAGGGCAGGGGGCCCTGATTGCGGCCCGCACCGGTCTCGCGCTCGAGGCGGTGCAGGCCATGACTTTCCTGGAGTTGGGGGCTGCGGCGCGCATGATGATCGCGCGGAAGAACCGGTATTACTGCCCGCACTGTCCCGAAGAACCGCAACGCAAACCCACAGCGCTGCCGTGGCGATTCCGCTGCCCGGTGCATGGCGTGGAATTTCGGGACGCCACCGGCGAGACCCTGTCCGACCGCTTCGGTACGGATTGCTTCAAGAAACTTGAAGGGCATGCCGAGGCCGGTGCCGCGCATCTCGATGCCTGGGCGCGCGGCGCGGAGCAGGGTGATCTCGAAGCGCCCGACGTGCTCCAGGTTCTGACGGCACGGCATCGCCGCGCCTCGCCGCCGAACGTCGGCGAGCAGCCACGAATGTCTCTGGAAGACCGGCGGGACTATCATGATTTTTTGACCACGCCGATCCTCCGACAGGCGCTGACGGTCGTTGTTCCCGAATACGATCAGGTGGCGCCAGTGCTTGCCAAGCCGGTGCGACCCGGTCTCCACGCCCTGGCGCAGGGCTCGCTCTTGCAGTGTTTCGCGCTGACGGTCGGCATCGGGCGGATCATTGAGGATCCGGTCAATTGGGCGATCTCAGTCATGCTCGTGAGCGATGCGGAGGGGCAGGGACGGGTCCGGCAGGCGATTAGCCCATGGCCTCTCTCGTTGAGGCGAAGCATCTCGGCCCGGTTCTGGCGCGCTCAGCGCGACGAGAGAGTACGCCAGTCTGACGAAAAAGCCGCGAGACAGCGCCAGTCTCGCAAATATCGACTCATCCAGTCTCATAAATACCGGTACAGAATCTCATGAACCCCGACTCGTTTTTCAGGGAAGTGCTTGAATCTCATCAATTCCGGTCATCCGACAGATTTCTCGGTGCTTTCTGACATGCCTCTGAGCATATCCTTTTGTGTCCGATAATGCAAACTTATTGGACATATATGAGAGCGACAAGGTGGGGCGGTTTGATCGCTATTAACTAGACGAAAGCGCCGCGCTGATGTAGGCTTCAGGCATGACTTTCGCCCGGCTAGATCACATCAGCGACCTCGACACGTTACAACGGATGCCTGCCTGGGTCACCTCTGCACGCGCTGAAACCCTTGAAGATGTTGCGTTTTTGTCGGGCGCGGCGCTGAACCATCTGCATGTTGTGCTCGGACGCGCGGAGGTGCCCCAAGCTTTGTTGCGGGACCGTTTGGCACTGAGCGCGGCTGCGGCTTGTGTCGCGTTCTCTGGACGACCGGAGCGGGCAGCGGAGTTGCGCGATGCGGTGCACCTGTTGCGGCCCGGCGATCTACCCGGACCGACCGGTGAAACCTGCCTCGCCTGGCGGCGTGCGGTGGAGCGGCCGGTGTCGATCAAGGGTCTGGGCCGAGCCTTGCCGGCCTTCGAGCCGGGCCAGATCGCGACGTGGCTCGATGCGGGGAAAGGGGCGCCCGTGACCCGTGCCGCGATGGTGCTGGAGGCGGTACTGCGCGAGGCGCCGCGCGCAGAGGTTGCGGCGCTGATCCTTGCGGAGGCGGCTCTCCCCCAAACATTCGGTTGGGATCATCTCTTGCCATTGTTGGCCGCGGGTCTGAAACGCGCCGACCTGCGCAAGCATGGCGACGACTTGCGTCTCGCCTGTCATCGGGCGCTCGTCTTATCGGCAGTCGATGCCGTGCGTCTCTCCGTCGACCTCGCGCGGCGGGCGGCGCATCTCAAGGCGGTCGCTCCGAAGCTGCGGGCAAAGGGGGCGGGGGATGCCGTCAAGATGTTCCTGACCCGGGACGCCGTGGCGCCGTCGGCCTTGCCATTGCCGGATCGCGCCGCGCGGCGGCTCTGCGACCGGCTGGTCGACCTCGGCGCGGTGCGCGAGCTGACCGGGCGCGACACCTTCCGGCTCTACGGGGTGTAGCGATGGCGAAGGATCGCTCTGACCCCGAACTGGACCGCGAGCTGCCCGACCTGCCGCCAGAGTTGCGCTGGCGGGAATGGATGCGCCGGATCGAGGCGGTGCTCTTTGCCTCTGCCTCGCCGGTGCCGCGCGACGATCTGGCCCGCGTGGTGGGGCAGGGCGCTTCGGTCGACCTGCTGGTTGAGGACCTTGCCGCCGATCTGGAGGGGCGGGCCTTCGAGATCGCTCAAGTCGCTGGCGGCTGGATGTTCCGGACGCGGGCTATCTACGCCCCTGCGATCCGCGCGGCGGCAGATATCGGGGACCAATTGCTGGACCTGAGCGAATTCGACGTCGCGGTCCTGGCCGCTATCGCCTACCACCAACCGATTACACGCGAAGGTCTTAAGGATATTTTTGGCAAAGAGGTCAACCGCGATTTGCTTGGTCGGTTACATGCGCGCGATTTGATTGGAACGGGTCCACGATCACCTCAGAGAGGGGCACCTTACACGTTTGTGACGACAGAGCAGTTTTTGATCGCGTTTGATCTTGAGAGCTTGCGAGACCTTCCGGACAAGGAACAATTGTTAGATGCCGGTTTAAGCGCGGAAAACGCGGAAGCTGGCTGAATAAATGTTACTCAAACTGTTTGCTTTGTGAATAGTCTTGGCCTAAACAACTTTAGGGGGTTGGAGTGACACCCCATTACACCCCGGCTTGAACTTCCATGGGTCGCGGTAAACTGCGGCGGCCTTCGTCCATTCCCTGGCTTCTGAGGTCGCCGATTTTCTTCGAACATCCCAAAGTGCATCAGGTTGGGCATACCAGAGGAAACCTGCCATCATATTTGCTTTTTCCTAAAGCGCACGTATAGGCATTTTGTGAATGTCAGTTGTGGTTCATTCACGGCGGTGCATCCTCCCTGTAGCACCGAATAACTGCGGCGACCCTTTCCCCTTTTTACCCCAGGTGGGTCGTCGCTATTTTTTCTGCAGACTGCGCTGCTTGCGCGAGCCGGAACAAGTACAGGCGGTGAGTTGAACCAAAATATAAAAGTCTCGTTTGGTATGCGTGTAGAGATTGGCAACCAATTTAGAAGTGACGACCGGCTCGGTATCAGTGCAGCTTGTCGGGAAATATTTCGCTCAGTTCACCGTCACCGAAACCTTAGATGGAGGCTTGATTGCCCAGTGGCCCTGTCCCTTAGAAGGGCGTTTGAGACGGTCGGCGATTTAGATTAGAACCCATGGTGTCTTTGGATTCTGGTTTCCAATTGATCCTCGTTAGTCCTTCTCGGTAGTGGTCCCTATTGTCCGGAAGATGCCTACTCGTTCGCCGAGGGGCGTCCTTAGCCTTGCAAATCGTTAAGAATCTGTTTGATTGGTTAAGTATTTATTCGCGTTAAACACGAACAAAACAGAGGACAGGCCATGCGGTTCATAGTACATTTACTCGGAGCAACCTCGATGACCTTGCTGTCATCAATGGCGTTTGCCCAAGAGGGCGAGCGCGGTCGCGATGATCAACTCAACATTATCTACTGGCAAGCGCCCTCAATCTTGAACCCCTATCTATCCGGCGGTGTGAAAGAGCGCGATGCTTCCAGCATGGTGCTTGAGCCTTTGGCCAACGCCGATGAGAAAGGCGAGCTTGTTCCGAAACTGGCGGTCGAAATCCCAACGGTCGAGAACGGCGGCATGACCGAAGACCTAACGGCTATCACTTGGAAACTGAAGGAAGGGGTGACTTGGTCCGACGGCACGCCGCTTACCGCCGAGGATGTTAAGTTTACGGCAGATTATTGCATGAACCCCGAAGGCGGTTGCGCACAACTGTCAAAGTTCAATGACGTGAAAGAAGTCGAAGTCATTGATGACCACACCGTGACGATCCATTTCGACGAGCCGAAACCGTACCCCTATCTGCCTTTCGTGGGCGCGGCCGAGCCCATCCTTCAGGCCGCCCAGTTTGCGGAATGCACCGGCGCGCGGGCACCGGGTTGTACGGAGGAGAACTTCAACCCGATTGGCAGCGGCCCCTTTGTGGTGACGGATTTTCGGCCTAACGACTCAATCCAGCTTGTCGCGAATGACAATTACCGCGATCCCAGCAAGCCTGCTTTCGCCAAGCTCAACTTCAAAGGCGGCGGGGATTCCGTGTCAGCCGCGCGCGCGGTGATGAAGACGGGCGAGTTTGACTACGCTTGGGATCTGTTGATGGCTCCCGATGTGCTGGAAAAGATTGCCGAAGGCGGAACCGGCAAGCCTATTTTTGAGTTCGGCCCTTTGGTGGAGCGGATCGAGATCAATATGACGAACCCCTCGCCGGACCTACCTCCAGAAACCCGGGCGACGGTTGAGGAACCGCATCCTTTCCTTACCGATCGGCGCGTTCGTCAGGCCATGAGTATGGCCATTGATCGCGAATTGCTGAACGAAATCGGCTATGGTCAGGCAGGTCGGCCAACCTGCAATTTGGTCCCCGCGCCGCCGATCTATAGCTCTGATAACACCGAATGTCTGACGCAGGATTTGGAAGCGGCGAAGACGCTTTTGGATGAAGCGGGCTGGCAGGACCAAGACGGGGACGGCGTGCGCGAGAAAGACGGTATGCGCCTGTCGCTCCTGTTCCAGACCTCCACCAATGCGGTGCGCCAAGACTTTCAGGCGCTGATCAAAGATTGGTGGAACCAGATCGGCATCGAGGTTGAGTTGCGCAACATCGACGCGTCGGTCTTTTTCGGCGGCGACCCCGGTAGCCCCGACACTTTTCCCAAGTTCTATGCCGATGTCGAAATGTATGCGAACCTCTATGACGGCACTGATCCGCAAGCCTATCTCGCGCAGCGCCGTTGTGGGAATGAGCCAAAACCATCAACCCAGTGGCAGGGCGAGAACATCAACCGCTTTTGCGATGAGGAATACGACTCTCTGCTCGATGAGCTATCTCGCACCAGCAAGATCGAAGAGCGGGCGCGTCTGGTGAAACGTCTGAACGACATTATCACTACCGAAAGCAAATCTATGCTGCCGCTAATCAACCGCGCGGCGGTGGCAGCACAGGCTAACACGCTTGGTGGCGTCAAGCTGAACGCTTGGGACAGCGACCTGTGGAACGTCGCCGACTGGTATCGCACCGAAGGTTGAATCTAAAAAACGGTTCTCTGATTGCGGCCATGTCAAGTGGGATAGCGATCTGTCCGTTCGGGGCCATGGTTCTCTCCGAGGTCGCGTTTTGCGCCTCATGATGGTGTTCGGTGGTGGATCGTCTCCAATGTCGTTTGCGGGGTGGGCAAGCGAGCCTGCGCCCCAACCGTTTTTACGAAATCGATCTACCTCCGTCCCGTCGGGACTTCGCTTCCCACCTTCTCAGCGGCGGAAATTCAGATCAGGCAGTGGCCTCCTTTGTCCATTGATAGTCCGTGCCAGATTTCCAGATCGTCAGCATCAGGACTGCGATCTTGCGCGCTGTTGCGACTGCGGCCTTTCGGAACCCGCGTCGTCCGGCCAGTCGCACAGCCCAGCTCTTCAGTGGCGAGAAACGCTTCACCTGGCGGATCAAGCAGGACGCTGCCTCGAACAGCAGTCCGCGCATCGTCCCGTCTCCGCACTTCGACACCCGTCCCGACCAATCCATTTCGCCAGATGCAGGTCGGACCCGCAGATCGCGGTCGAAGTGACTCGGATCACGACATCGGTCGTTTCCTCGATGGTCGGGTCATCGACAGTGTCGACCTGGACCTTGCCGGTCCCTTAAAAAGTGAGGGCGCGCATAGGCTTTCTCCTGCTTTGACTAAGACAGAATGCCGCGTGGGCGCCCGCAGATCCGATAATATTTGTGTGGCTTCTGAAAGCTCACCCTTCAGATTCTAGGGTCAGACCCCATAAATTGTCTTGAAGCAGCTCGGCCTGAACTTCACTGGTCGCGGATGGGCGTTTTCGCCCGGATCTTCGTCGAGCTCGCCCAGCCTGGCGCCGAAGGCGAGACCATCATGATCGACAACACGCACATCAAGGCACACCGTACGGCGGCGATCTGCCGTTTGCCGAAGCCCGACGGAATGGTGCCGAGCACTCTGCTATTTAGCTGCCAGTAGGGTGAACTTATGGATCTGCGGCGGTTCGGAAAACAGCTCATCCGCCTTTTCCATCAGTGCGGCGGCAACCTTGCCGTCAAGATGCGCCTGCCGATCTTCCTCTGTGTCGAACGTATCGAAGATCGCGTACGCACCGGGGCCTTCCTGGATCGCATACCAGGTCAGGGTACCGGGCTCGGCTTGAACGAGCGGTAGCGCCGAGGTCAAGAAATCCGCGACATCGCTTTCTTTTCCGGCCTTGGCCTTCAGTGGCACGTACAGCGCAAGTTTGGGCATGATCAACTCCTTAGGGTAAACGAAAAGATATTATCTGGAAAAATAAACGAGCGAAAGGGTCGAAACGTTCCCGGCTCAGGACTCACAACCAGAACATGACGGTTGCAGCGATGTAGATTGAGCTGACCCCTGTCGGTTGGACAGTTTCGGGGCTGATTTAAGCTATTTTCTGCCTCTACCGGCCGGGCTCGATCTGGTTGAAGTAGATCACGGCGGGCGGGTGCCCTCCATGGGCGGCATGAGGCCGCTGGTTGTTGTAGAAGGTGATCCATCGGCCGACACCGGCCTTGGCCTGCGAGCGCCCGTCGCAGGCGAAAGATGCAACCGTAACGCCGCCGTGCGACCGCTCAAGTCTTCCTCAATCAATCTCTGAAATCGCGCCCGCAGCGCTTCTGGCAATGGTGCTGACATGATCCATCCTCCCAAACAGAATGAATCACGAAATTAGCCCGCGGGAATCCCCGCGATTCAGGTTTTCGGCAGGACGCTTTAGCGCATTTCGACAACTGCGCTGGCTTGGAAACAAGGTTGAAGAGGTTTGCAGTCGTCGTTCATCCTGCCGATGATATCTTTCTAGTAGACGACCTTCTCCGAGGTCGCGCGTGATGCAAAACAAGTTCAAGTCTGGCGTGCACCTCAGAAACTCGAGCAAATCAAGTTGATTAGGCAAGTTCCTGCATATGCGAGCCTGAACCAACAGTTCTACTAGGACGAGAGCCAACCAAATGCTATACTTCTTCAAAAGGAACACATATGCCTAGAGAAGAATCGCATATCCTCAGAAACTTGCAGCGCAAGAAGTCCCGATGGCCGTGGGGTTTTATTTCTGTGGTTGCAGTTCTGTGGCTCGTCGCGCTCGCAACCATTTTCAAAATCGTAGCCTATGATTGCATATATTACTGCTGAAGTCTAACAATTAATAAAATATTGACGGCGAATCTCGCTAAGATATGAACACAAATATCGTATGAACTTCACCAAGTTCGAGTAGCGTCTGATACGATCAACTTTTTTCCCTGACATCTACATTCTCCGAAGTTGCCCAAATCCATGGAACAGTCCGAGGACCTACTTTCGCCTGAAGTTTTCGCGAAGGGGACAAAGTGTATCGGTTTTGTGATGGGGAGCTTCTATAGCTTCTGATGTTTTTCGTTCTTTCCTAATTAGCTTTCGACCCGGTTGTGACGTATATCTGCTTCTGCAGAAACTCAGAATATTCTGGTTGTTTCGGAGGTATAACTGCATTTAAGCCTGCGAAATCAGTTCTATACACAGTTGGATGACACAGTCACCGGGAACAAAGTCCAAGCCGTTGCGATCAAAGCGGACCATGCGGATACAAGATTTAATTGATGGTAAAAACGAGACGTTCGCTTGTAAAGCTGTCTTCTCACTACCCACAATAGCAGTAGTTGCAGCTCAATAGCTGCGAACCAAGCTATCAGCAGCGCCCAACGGAATAGTGACAAGCCGAGCCAAGCGACCTTCGCCCAACCAAGAGCGCAGCCCAAACCGTGCAGCCCATAGATCGCGCTGAAACTGGCCAGCCAGACGAGCAGCGGCAAGAGAATGCGCAACAAATCTCTCACGCGATCATCCCCGGCAGATGCGCCGCAAGCAGAATCAGCACCGTGATCGCTGCCAGATAGTCGGACCAGAGCGTCACAATGGCGAAAACCGCCCGACGCTGGGGCGAGGTGAAACCACGCCGGACCTGCAGGATCAGAAAGCCCTGCATTAGCCCCACGAGCAGAGCATGGGCCAGCCCATAGGCGCCGAGGATGAGGAGCGTTGCGGCATAGGCATGGCCGTCCGGGGCGGGAGGCGCAGCAGCAAGGCCCCGAACACCGCCGCTGTGGCAACCGTTGCCAGAAATGCCAGGGCAAGAGCGACCATAGGGGCGGCGCCCGCGCGGTTGCGGCGGGCGCTCAGGTGCTGGGCGGAGGTAGCGACGAGCGCTGCGCCGATGCCGAAGCCAAGCTCGACCCAAGAGGGGCGAGCCATTGGGCAGGAGGCCAGCCGGGCGCGACGGTCCAGAGGAAGGCATAGCCAAAAAGAAGTGAGCCGAAGAAGGTCCCATTGGCCACCAGGAGGAAGGTCGAACCCCACCAGCCCGGCGATCTGTCGCCCTCACTTGCCAGCGGCAAGGTCGTGCCGCGCCCCACCTCCTGTGCGCCTTGATCGTCCCGCGCACCCAGTTGCCAGACCCAGAACAGCGCCAATGTCGCCACGCCGGCCAGCGCCACCGGGTGAGCCAGAAGAGCTTCAGCAGGATCGACAGAAAGAAGCCGCCTGTCACCGCCGCCATCAGGATCGGCAGCCTCGTGTTGCCGGGATAGATGACCAGCGCCTCGAGGCGGCCGCTGGCGGCATCGACCATCAAGGTCTCGCGCCGGGACACCTCCGGCGCGCCGAGGTAGCCTTCGCCCTTGGCCAACCGGTTGGCCAGATCTGGCGTGTCGTTGAGCGGGGCACGCGCGCCCACCATCGGCAGGCTGGCGAAGTTATAGGAGGCGGGCGGCGACATGCCGGCCCATTCCAAGGTACCGGCCCGCCACGGGTTGCGCGGCCCGCGCACCGCGACGAAGCTGTGGATGATGATGTCGACCAGCACCATGACAAGGCCGATCGCCATGATGAAACTGCTGACCGAGGAAATGAAGTTGATCACCCCCAGCCGGTCTCGGCGTCATAGGTGTCGATCCGCCGCCGCTGGCCCAGCAGCCCAACCCAATGCATCGCCAGAAAGGTGCCGTGAAAGCCTGCGAAGATCAACGCGAAGGCCAGTTCTCCGAGCCGAAACAACCGCTTGCGCCCGCTCACCAGCGGCAGCCAGTAGTAGATCCCAGCCAGCATTGGAAAGACGAAACCGCCAAACAGGACATAATGCAGATGCGCAGTGATGAAGGCGGTGTCATGGGCCTGCCAGTCAAAGGGCACCACAGCTACCATCACGCCGGTCAACCCGCCGATCACGAAGGTGACGAAGAACCCAAGGATATGCAGCATCGGCATGTGCAACTCGGGGCGTCCCTTCCACATGGTGCCGATCCAGGCAAAGACCTGCACCCCCGTCGGCACTGCCACCAGCGTCGAAGCGGCGGAGAAGAACGCCAGCCCCATATGAGGGATGCCGGTGGTGAACATATGATGCACCCAGAGCCCAAAACTGAGGAAGGCCAACGCCAAAGCGCTCGCGACGATCCAGCCGTAGCCCAGCAGGGTGGTCCGCGCCATCACCGGGATCACAGTGGAAATTACGCCGGCGGCGGGCAGGAAGATGATATATACTTCCGGATGGCCAAACAGCCAGAACAGGTGTTGCCAGAGCAGGCTGTCGCCGCCCAGATCGGCCTGAAAGAACGGCAGGCCAAAGGCACGTTCGACCTCCAAGAGCACCGAGCCGAGGATCAGGGGCGGGAAGCCGGTGAGGATCATCAGCGAGGTGACCAGCGCGTACCAAGCAAAGATTGGCATCTTGTCGAGCGACATGCCGGGCGCGCGGTATTTTAAAATTGAGACGGTGAACTCCACCGCCGCGCAGATCGCCGAGATCTCGACGAAGGTAATGCCGATGAGCCAGAAATCGGTGTTGATGCCGGGCGAATGCAGCGGCCCGGTCAGCGGCGGATACATGAACCAGCCGCCATCGGGCGCGATGCCGAAGAACAGCGCCACCAGCAGCATCGCGCCGCCGAAGGCATAGCACCAGTAGCCGTAAGCGGTGAGCCGCGGGAAGGCGAGGTCGCGGGTGCCCAGCATCTTCGGCAGCAGATAGATCGCCAGCCCCTCGAAAGCGGGAATGGCGAAGAGGAACATCATGATCGTGCCATGCATGGTGAAGAACTGCGCAAAGGCACCGGCATCCACGAAAGCAGAATCAGGCGTCGCCAGTTGCGCGCGGATCAACATCGCCAACACACCACCGACGAGGAAGAAGAAGAAGGCAGTGACAAGAAACATCCGTCCAAGGTCGGAATGGTTTACGCTGCTGGTCCAGCCCTTCCAGCCCGGCTCGGAGCCCCAGATCGCATCCAACTTGCGGTGACGGCGCAGCGCGTTCATGGCGTCTCCTTCGCGGTAAAGGCGGCCCAGCCCGCCGAGTCATGGGCTTCGACCGAGAAGGTATGGCGGCTGTAGCCCGCGCCGTTGTACTCGGCGGTCAGGCCCCGGTAGGTGCCGGGGCATCGGCCTCAATCCGCAGCACGTTGACATGGCCGGGAATGGCGTCCAGCTTTCCAGCCAGACGGGGCACCCAAAAGCTGTGCACCACATCCCGGCTGGTGATCGCCACATCCACGGGCCGCCCGGCGGGGATGTGCAGCAGGTTCTCGGTGACATGGCCGGGGCGGTCGTCATAGGAAAAGCGCCAAGCCCATTGCCGGGCCTCGGCCTCGACCCGCACCACATCCGCCGCGGCGCGGGGCATCAGCCGCTCGCCGGTGACCAGACCATAGGCCAGCAAAGCTGCGAGGACCACGATGGAGAAACACAGGCCCAGACCGATGATCCAGACCTTTTCATCCCGCGTGGCATTCTCCGCCTGCTGGGGTGTCCCGAACGCGCCGATTACCAGTGCCGCCACCAGCGCGAGGATCAGCCCCGCGCCGATGAACATCACCCACCAGAGCGTCGCGATGGCGCGCGCCGCCGGGCCCGCCGGATCGACCACCGACAGATCGCCGCTGCAACCAATCAGCACACCGCACGTTGTCCCTGCAATCACCCCCGAAGGAGTCTGCCCCGATGAGCGAGCAAAGCAATGAGACGGGCGAGGACCGGTTGATCGACCCGATCGCCTCTCAGCCCGGCTATGAAGAGACCGAGACCCGCATCGCGCTTGAGGGCCACCCGATCCACGCCATGAGCGTGGCCTTTCCCATTGCGCTGTCCTTCTGCCTGCTGGGGGCCGATCTGCTCTATTGGTGGACCGGCGATGCCTTTTGGGCGCGGGCGGCCCTCTGGGCGGCGGGGACGGCGTTCTTCTTTGGCGTGCTGGCGGGGTTTTCCGGCGCTGCTGAACTCTTGCTCGTGAGCGGCATCCGCTCCCGCGCTGCCGCTTGGACCCATGCGATCATCGCCGTGACCTTGCTGGCGGTCTTGGGCGCGAATTGGGGCCAGCGGCTCTATGGCTATGAGGCGGCGGTGCTGCCTTACGGCATCCTCCTGTCGGGGCTGGGCGCGGTGATGGTGGGGTTTACGGGTTGGCATGGGGGCAAATTGGTCTTTGATTATCGTTTGGGCACGTCGAAGGGCAATTGACCGCCCCGCGGTTCAAGCAACCAGCCGGGCAGGGGGAAGTCCCAGAGGTCGGGCTTGCCTAAAACCAGCATGAGGATCACGATGACGGGGATGCCGACGGCAGTGATCGGCAGGTAGGATCGTGGCAAGCGGTGTTTCTCTGGCTTCTCGGCCACCTGCACCACCAGATGCCCAATCCAAGCATGGGCGGCGGCAAGCGCCGCGACAAACAGCAGTTTGGCATAAAGCCAAGGGACGAAAGCCTCGCGAAAGAAGATGAGCCATGTGCCTGCCACCACCGCCACGACGGCAGCGGGGGTGACGAGGATGGCATAGGTCGTATGAGTGGCGCGGCGGATGCGACTGTATTCTGCCGCCGTGCCAGCGGGATCATGGCGCGACAGCATCAGGGGCAGGGCAAGCAGCCCGGCACACCACAGGATCAGCGCGGCGATATGCACGCCTTTGAAGAGCGTGATGAGAACCGGGAACCAGCCGCTCACGCGCTGCCCGCCCGCAAGGCCGCCCATCCGCGCTGCGCTACGGCCCCGGCGACGACCGCATAGGGCAGGCTCGCGGGCACCCACATCAAGATACCGCCAAGCTGCTGGTCGGCCAGCGGCGAAAAGCCCCAGTCCATGGGGGCAACGGCATGGGCGGCATAAAGCGCTTCGGGCGCGAAGGTCAGGATTGCCCCCAAAAGACCCATCTGCGCAAAACCGGCGATGAGCAGGGTCAGCGCCTCGACGGGCGTGCGGCCGGGGGCAAACACTTCGCGCCAGAACCACAAAGCAGCGCCGAGCAGGCTAATCTGCATTAGCCAGTACACCCCGACATGCGAGAGCGCGAGATCATAGGCCACCGGCAGATGCCAACCCCAGAGCACCACGGTCGAGACCGCGAAGCTTGCCATCGCAACACCTGCCCGCCGCGAGGGCCAAGCGCAGGCCAAGAGCGGCGCGGCGACGGCGAAGAGCAGCACGTGATGCACCACCCGCGCCGAAAACAGAGCCGAGGAAAGCGCACAGAGGGGCGAGACGAAGGCCAGCACCAGAACACCCACGGCAGCCATCCCGTGGCGGCTGCGCGCGCGCAAGACAACGATGAAGAGCAAAGACAGAGCGGCCAGAATGAGTGGGTCGAAGTTCCAGCGAAACCAAAAATCCTCCGGCCCCGGTGCCGGTCCACAATAGGTTCGGATCCAAGCATCGCTGAACAAGGTCTATTTTCCCTTCCGTCGTTCCCTGACAGGAACGCTGCGCGCGGGCACATCGTTCCGAGCGAATTGAGGCGCGGTTGGGTTTCCCCTCGGCCCGATCAATTTTCCTTGACCCCCGGTAAAAGCGATCCAGCTTCTATCACAGGGTGCATTACGCCCTGAGGCTACATGCATCACTTGGAGGGGTCACTTGTCTTTTCCGACGCGCCGCAAAATTCTGAAATCCCTGCTGTTCGGCGGCACCGCCATCGCCGCCCCTTCGGCTGTCTTCGGTGCGATCTATGGCCGGGGCGAGGGGATGCCTTGGGAGCCCCTGAAGGGCCAGCCGCCGTATTACGGCACCCGTGAGGATCGGTTCTTTACCCCCGACGAACGCGAGGCCGTCGCCGCGATCTGCGCGCGGCTGATCCCATCGGATGGGGAAGGGCCGGGGGCGACCGAGGCTGATGTGATCACCTTCCTCGACCGGCAGATGGCGGGGTTCTATGGCCGTGGGCAGCATTGGTACATGAAGGGCCCCTTCCTCGAAGGCACGGCGACCCAAGGCTATCAAAGCGAACACCCCCCGGCAGAGCTTTACCGCCACGCGCTTGCCGAACTCGACGCCTATTGCCGCGCACAGC
The DNA here is from genome assembly GCF_029870955.1 of Sulfitobacter faviae. Taxonomy (NCBI): domain Bacteria; kingdom Pseudomonadati; phylum Pseudomonadota; class Alphaproteobacteria; order Rhodobacterales; family Roseobacteraceae; genus Sulfitobacter; species Sulfitobacter faviae. The sequence continues at coordinate 40,018 of NZ_PGFQ01000003.1, forward strand.
AGGACTCCGGGTTTGCCGCGCTGAGCGCGGCGCAACAGGACGAGATCCTCAAGGGGATGGACGATGAGGAAATCACCTTCGACGGAGTCTCGGCCAAGGCGTTCTTTGACCTGATCCTAAAAAACACCATCGAAGGCTATTTCGCCGACCCAATCTACGGCGGCAACCGAGACATGGTGGCTTGGCACTACGTCGGCTTTCCGGGCACCCGTTATGATTACCGCGATTTTGTGGGCCACAACGGCGCGCGCATTGATCTGCCGCCGGTCAGCCTGATGGGCCGTCCCGGCTGGAACAGCTCTGAATAAGATACGAGGTGACGCAATGACGAAACAGCTTCCAAAGGTCGACGTGGTTCTGGTCGGTTTCGGCTGGACCGGAGCGATCTACGCCGAGAAGCTGACCGCCGCCGGGATGGAGGTGCTGGCACTGGAACGCGGCCCGTGGCGCGACACGCCCAAGGATTTCGCCACCACCTTCGCGCAGGACGAGCTACGCTATTACTGGCGCCACGGCATGTTTCAGGAAGCCTCGCAATCCACCGTCACCTTCCGCAACAACGGCGCACAGACTGCGCTGCCGATGCGGCACTGGGGTCCTTCCTGCCGGGCAATGGCGTGGGCGGCTCGGGCGTGCATTGGAACGGCCAGACTTACCGTTTCCTGCCATCGGATTTTGTTGCGAAAAGCCATAACGAAGAACGCTATGGCCCGCTGCCCGAGGGGATGACGGTGCAGGACTACGGCGTCACCTATGACGAGTTAGAACCGCATTTCGACTATTTCGAGAAGATCTGCGGCATCTGTGGCACGGCGGGCAACCTGCGGGGCGACATCCGTGAGGGCGGCAACCCTTTCGAGGGGCCGCGCAGCGATGACTACCCCAATCCGCCGATGCAGATGACCTTTTCGCAGGACCGGTTTGAGGCTTCGGCGCGGGAGCTTGGGTTGAACCCTTTCCCGGTGCCCTCGGCCAATATGTCGCGCGCCTATGTCAATCCGCTGGGGCTGCAACTGGCCCCCTGCACCTATTGTGGCTTTTGCGAGAAACACGGCTGCGGCAACTATTCCAAATCCTCACCGCAGACCACGATCATCCCGGTCTTGATGAAGCGGGAGAATTTCACCCTACGCACGGATTCCGAAGTGCTTTCGGTCGAGAAATCCCCCGATGGCACCCGCACCACGGGGTCACCTACGTCGATACCAGCGGTGAGGAATTCTTTCAGCCTGCCGAGGTCGTGGTGCTCTGTGCTTACCCGCTTGAGAACGCCCGGTTGATGCTCTTGTCCGACATCGGCACGCCATATGATCCGCAGACCGGTGAAGGCGTGGTGGGCAAGAACTACTGCTATCAGGTGATGTCCGGCGCGACGGTCTTTTACGATGAGGAATATACCAACGGCTTCGTCGGCGCGGGCGCGCTCGGCATGGCGGTGGATGAATACAATGGCGACAATTTCGATCATTCCGGGCTGGGCTTTATCGGGGGCGGTTATATCGCCTGCTACACCACCAACGCGCGCCCGATCGAGAGCCATCCGGTGCCCGACGGCGTGCCGGGCTGGGGCAGCGAATGGAAACAGTCGGTTCGGGCCAATTTCCTCAAGACCGCGAGCGTCGGTGTCCACGGTGCCTCAATGGCGCACCGCAGCAATTACCTCGACCTCGATCCGACCTATACCGACCGGCATGGCAGGCCGCTTTTGCGCATGACTTATGATTTCACCATCAACGACCGCCGCCTGACCGCCCATATCACTCCCGTGGCCGAAGAAATCGCCCGCGGCATGGGCGGGCGCGAGGTCAATGTGGCCGAGCGCAAGGGCTCCTATGACTCGATGCCTTATCAGACCACGCATAACACCGGCGGCACGATCATGGGCACGGACCCCAAAACCAGTGTTTGCAATCGCTATTGCCAAAGCTGGGATCTGCACAATCTCTTCGTTGCCGGGGCGGGGCTCTTTCCGCAGAACGCGGGCTACAACCCGACCGGGACCGTGGCGGCGCTGGCCTATTGGTCGGTCGCAGCGATCATCGATCAATATATGGCCGATCCCGGCCCGCTGGTGCAGGCATGAAGCGGCTGGCCCTGATCACCGCCCTCTGCGGCGCGAGCCTTGTCCCGGCGCAGGCGCAGGAGCTTGCCTCCTCCGAAGTGGAGCGGGGCCGCTACCTGACGCAGGCGGGCGACTGCCAAGCCTGCCACACGGATATCGACAACGACGGCATCCCATTCGCCGGGGGCAGGGCGTTGAAGACGCCCTTCGGCACGATCTATTCCGCCAACCTCACCCCGGATGACGAGACCGGGCTGGGCCGCTGGTCGCGCGAAGATTTCTACAACGCGCTGAACGAGGGGATCGACGACGAGGGCCGCCACCTCTATCCGGCGATGCCCTATCCCTATTTCACCCTCATGACCCGCGACCAGACCGATGCGATCTTTGCCTATTTGCAATCGCTCGAACCGGTGCATGTGGAGGAAGAGGAGAACGATCTGCCCTTCCCGCTCAACATCCGCATGTCGGTCAGTGGCTGGAAGCTGTTGTTCTTCGAGGACGAGGACTTCGTGACCGACCCGGACCGCTCCGAGGAATGGAACCGTGGCCGTTTCCTCGTCGACGGGCCGCTGCATTGTGGCGGCTGTCACACCGGCAAGAACCTCCTCGGTGCCAGCAAGGACGATGAATACCTGCGCGGCGGCACGCTGGAGAATTGGTTCGCCCCGAACATCCGCGGCGGTGAGAACGGCGGCATCGCCCATTGGGACGAAGATGATATCTTCGAATTCCTGAAATACGGCCGCGCCGAGCACACCGCCCCGATGCAGCGCATGGGAGAGGTCGTCTCGATCTCGACCCAGTTCCTCGAAGAGACTGACCTGCGCGCCGTCGCCACCTATCTCAAGAGCCTCGATGATGAACTGCGCGAGCCGGAAGAAGCGCCTAAAACAACGCGGATGGAGGCGGGTGAAGGGCTCTACTTCGACAATTGCGCCGCCTGTCACGTGGCCGATGCCTCGGGCGTGCCCTATTTCTTTGCGCCACTCAGCACGTCGAACAAACTGCACGCGAAGGATCCTTTGACGGCGATCCGCATCATCCTCGGCGGTGCTCGGGTGCAGCCGACAGAAACGGTCCCCAGTATGCTCGCGATGCCGCCCTTTGCGTGGAAACTTACAGACGCGCAGATCGCTGACTTGCTAACTTATTTGCGGAATACCGGGGACCGTCGGAGCGGGTCGGTTTCGGCTGAGGCCGTGGCCGAGATGCGCAAATATCTTAATGAGGAACATTAAGGGTTATTTACTTTAGGTTTGACGCTTGGCTTGTTTCTCTCAAATGTGTCAATGGCCAAACCTTCTTGGCAAAGCATCGCGCGCGCGCCCCCTCTTCGTGGGTTGGAGGAAAATGCATTGCGTGAAGCCTCAATACAACGTCGAGTATGCTAGACTTTAACAGCCAAGTTGCAGAGGCTCCGGTAAAAGGCGCTAAAACTCGAAACACCGCTTGCCGAGGTTAGGAAGCGGTCAGATTGGGAGGTTCTAAATTGAAAGTTGCCGCGATTTTGGCGCTAATTGTCCTGCCCTTGCAGGCTATGGCCCAACAGCATCCTGTATATGTCGCCGAATTTAATGGGTTCTATCTAGCTATAAGCTTTTCGACGCCTGATGAAGCTCCGGATTTCAGTCCTGCCGATAAGAAAGCAGCTGAAGTATGTCAGTCGGTCGGAAAGACTGCCGAACTGCAAAGACGGGAAGAGGTCAGAGCGCATGGGTTCATACTCTACTACCTTTGTCTTTGATAGGCGATTAGTCCCTATTAGGAATCCTCAGCTAACGTCGTTCGGTTGACGGAAGCGGTGCCTCGCCTTGTCGTGTCGAATCGGCGCGTCTAATTTCCGCCGTAAGCATCCGGCGTAGGCCACAGGTGGGTCATCGCTCGGGATCACGGTTCATTTCCATGAGCACTTGCAGGTTTTCGATCCCAACGGAGTGAAGGCGATCACGCTATCGTCGCCGGGGCCGTAGACCCAGATTATACCATCTTCGGTTTCCATACCGATGGCGAGATCGAAGATCCGATCAACGGTTTCGCCCAGTTCGACAGCGACGCGGTCGATTGTCTTGACGGAGACATCTTGTTCAGCTGCATGGTTACGCTGCTTGTGGAAGGGATAGGGCTTTCCAGTTCCAAGGCAGAAGTTCATGCACGCGCGAGACGGGCATGTCGGGCAGCCGGGCGAGAACATCGGCGAGCCAGGCCTGCGGATCGATGTCGTTCATTTTGGCGGTGACGATAAGGGTATACATGGCGGCAGCCCGTCCACCGCCGCGCTCTGAGCCTGCGAAGAGCCACGACTTCCGACCCAGGGCAACGCCACGCAGGGCGCGTTCGGCCGCATTATTCGTCAGACAGATACGCCCGTCCTCAAGGAATGCCGTGAAGGCCTGCCAACGGCCACGCTTCTCAAACATGTAGTTGATCGCCTTGGCCACTTTGTTGTGTCTGGACAGTTTCGCGCGCTCTTCCTGCAGCCAGTCGTGGAGGCCGTTCACTAGGGGACGGGACAGGTTCTGGCGGGCGGCGAGCCGGGCATCAGCATCCAGCCCATTGATCTCGCGCTCGATGTCGAAGATGGCATCGATCCGTTTTACCGCTTCCAGGGCGACTGGCGAGATCTGATGGGCAGGTTTGCCCTTGCGGACGTTGCCCGCGATATCGGCCAGTTCGAAGAACTTCCGGCGCGCATGCGACCAGCACAGCGCACTGGTCACGGGCCCCGCGTCTCGGTCCTCTCGATAGAGGTCGTTGTATCCACCATAGGCGTCCGCTTGCAGCACCCCTTGCCATTCTGCCAGATGCTGATTGGGATTGGTTGCGCCACGATCTCGGGAGAAGCGGAAGAACGCCGCCGGCGGCGCGCCACCATTCCAGGGGCGGTCATCACGGACATAGGTCCAGAGCCGGGCCTTTTTTGCACCGCCCCGCGCCAGAAGCGGCACGGTGGTATCATCGCCATGTAGGCGGTGAGCGGCACGCACGTGGGCCTCGATCAGCGCATGGATCGGCTGCAGGGCGACACTCGCGTGCCCGACCAGGTCCGCCAGGGTGGACAGGCTCAACTCTACACCTTCACGGGCAAAGCGCTCGGCCTGCCGGTTCAACGGCTGGTGCTGACCATATTTCTCGAAGATTAGCATTGCGATCAGGCTGGGCCCGGCCCATCCGCGCGGAATCGCATGGAACGGCGCCGGCGGCTGACTGATCTTCTCGCAGGCTCGGCAAGTGAACTTCTCGCGCACGGTCTGGATCACCTTCCACTGACGCGGGATCACCTCCAGCGTCTCGGTGGTGTCCTCGCCCATCTTCACGATCCGGTCCGAGCCACAGCAAGTGCAGGCGACCGGTGCTTCGACGACAACCCGTTCGCGCGACAGGTGATCGGGGAACGGCTTGCGCACCGGATGGCGGCGCGTGAAGGCGCGCACCGTGCTGGCTTTCTCGCTTGCTTGATCTGCGGCCAAGGCATCCTCGGTGGCCGCCGCTTCCATCTCTTCAAGCTGCAGTTCCAGTTGATCGATCAGCCGGGCGCGTCGTTCTGACGAGATACCGTATTTGTCACGGCGCAGTTTGGCGATCTCAAGCTTGAGCTCTTGGATCATCGCCTCGGAGCAGGAGACAACCGCGCGGGCCTGCGCCAGCTCGCTTTCCGCCACATCTGCACGGGCCTCTGCGGCAGCCAGGGCAGCGCGTAATTTAGCGAGTTCGGAGGCGGCATCAGAAATTAACCAGCCTTTGCAGGGCGTTGTGTCCAGCGTGGGTTACGCCAGTCGATGCCCTCCAGAAGATAACCCAACTGCGCCGCCGAGATCTGCACCGGTTCGCCCGACCGGCTCACCGGCCAGATGAACTTACCTGCCTCCAGGCGCTTTAGATAAAGCGACATGCCCACGCCATCATGCCACAGGATCTTGACCAGATCGCCTTTACGGCCCCGGAAGCAAAATATCTCACCCGCATGGGGATCATGGCCAAGCCCTTCCTGCACCTGTAGTGCCAGCGTGTTCATGCCCCGCCGCATATCGGTGGCACCGCCTGCGATCCAGACCTTCACGCCCGCCGGAAACGCAATCATTGCCCGTCCACCACTGCCAGAAGCCGAGCAAGCGCTTCGGGCTCCACGCCCACCGGGACGATGAGACGACGCCCATTCGGAAGAGCCACCTCAATCCGACAGTCCGGAGGTGGACTGGCATCGATCGGATTTGCCTGCGACGTGGAAACTTCCGTCGGCACAGTCACCGGCGCGAACGATACAGAGCCAGAAGGCCCAAGCTTACCAGTTCGATACTGCCGCCGCCAAGTGGTCAGAAGCGACCGGCAAATGCCGTGCCGCCGAGCTGTGGCTGTTACCTGACGGTGGCCAATAAAGCTTTCTTCCACAATGCGCAGTTTGTCATCATCCGACCAATGCCGGCGGCGTTCACCATCGGCAGCAGACAGAACTTCGATTTGAGGGCGATTGATAAAGTCGGACATAAGGTCGGACTTACCATCAGATCGAGTCCGAGATCAGACGGCCGTCGCCGGAGGTTTACTTTCCGCCCGCTATCGGCTTGCAAAGAAATTTCGCGCTGGCATTCGCCTCAACGCCGCGTTGGCGAAGGTTCCGAAGGCCGGCGGCAGCGATCTTTGGCTCGCGGGTCCTGCGGATCGCCTGAAAACTCGCCGCCAATCCAGTTGCCATAAAAATTCGCTCCGAATTGATGGCGAGCCCTGTTGCCGCGGTTGTTTTCGATCAAGGCGACGATGTGCTTGGGCGAGCGGTTTTCCAAGTGCTTGCGCGACTTGCGCTTTCTCGTCGTAACACCACATTGCTCGTCCGAACTGGATACATGATGAGATCGTCTCAGTCCGGAGCAAGGTTGGGAAGCGCCGTTGAACACAACCTTCACGATCGCGTGATACTACTAACAATTCTATCGGGTCTTTTTATGAACCTGCCAAAGCGATTTGCCACCATTTTCCGCAGATCACGCTAATTTCCATTTACGCAAGCGGACGCTGACGTAGTTCAAGAAGCAGTTCATTGGCTTGTCGGATAAAATCGTGTTTTTCTTTATCGTCTTTTAGGTGTTGGGTCTCTTTAAGGAGCGTTTCCGATTTCCTTTGAAGCACCAATAATTTTTGATGTTCAGCTTCTGAAGCTCTGCTTCGCGCGATTTCACCTGACCGCTCCGTCAATGCTTCTTCCAGCTCATGAGCTTTCTCTTCAAATTGGTTCGGTTCCATTGGTGTCTCCTTGTTGATGTTGTGATGAGTATATGTCTCGCTGTGGCACCCGTCGTATGGAATGTAGATTCCAACATTGACTCTCGGAAATGGTGTGAACCTGGCAGTAAGGAGAAACCTCGCGCCAGATTCACAAGCTATCGTCCGCTTTGGGGTCACCCGGGACGTTTTCGTTTAGGATATCCGTAATCTCGGCCACCAGTTCGGCGCGGGTGCCGTTCGGGCTTTCGCGCTGCTCCGTTGCAAGTTGGGTCAGAACCTGCTTCAGCCAGCCTTTCCGTCCGCCCGCCGGATAGCCTTCATCCGCCAGTACGTCCATGATTTCATTGCGGGTCAAATTTTCTCCGATTTCGGGCAGAAGCACTTCACCGGGCGCTGGCTTTTCGGGGTCGGTCATCTCAGCCTCCTATTTTCTGAAACGTCACCGCAGCGTGAACAGCAACGCAATCCCTCCGATATAGATAGCCATAACGGCGTAGGAATCGAGTCCGACGCCGATCAGAGCCGGATCGCGCCGCTCGATCAGGCCGATCACATAGACCGCAGTGACCACAATGCCTGTCAGTCCGGCGACGATAGAGAACATTCCAACCTCGTTTAGAATTGCCCCGCCCGGATAGAATAGATCAACCAAGAATATCACGCCAACGTCGAACAAATTGGTGCCGAAAATGTCCGAGACCGCCATGACATGACGTCCCAGCTTGACCGCAGCGAGAACGGTGCTGATTTCGGGTAGAGATGTCGAGATCGCGATAAATACCGCGCCGAAAAAGCTGTCGCCCAGCCCTGTGCGCTCTGCCAGTGCCTCGCCGCTGGTGGAGAGAAAATATCCCATGATCAGAATTCCCAGAGCTACTGCCGCCGTTGCACCCAACAGTTGCGGGCGTGAGAGATTCTCAGTCGGGTCATCCACGTCGATGTCCGGCGAAGGCGGTTCGCCTATAACTTCCCAACCGGGTTTGTCCTGGGCGCGGGCGACCATACGTACGGCATAGACGAAGAGCGCAGCAATGCCCCATGTCCAGAGGCCTGCCCCAGCGAAGGGGATATCGCCCACACCGATGCCGGTGATCGTCACAGCAATGAGAATGAGCCCAGCACACCCTGCAGGAGTATGATGGGATCGGGCACGGTGGCAGTTAGTGCGTTGCGACGGATTGCCATGTCGGCCAGAGCAAGCACGGTGACTTGCATTGTGAACCCGCCCAACAAGTTGTTGACCGCCAACGCCGCATTGCCGCCAATCGCTGCCGTGCCCGTCACGGCAATTTCGGGTAGCGAGGTGATCCCGCCCAGGAGAACTACCCCCAACACTGCCTGCCCAACCCCGAATTCACGCGCGATCCCATCGGCATAGCGTGACAGGCGCATACCCGAGAACCAGACGGACCCAGCTGCGACACAGAAGATCGCGAGTAGAATAGCAATGGACAGATCATCAAATGGAACCATAGCGCTACCTAATGAACCGATCCCAAGTGCCATAGGTGCTCCTGATTGTGCCACGAGGAATGCTGAGTGCGATCAGCGCAATGCCGGCGAGAGCGGAAAAAAGCAGGGCACCCCAGCTGGCGCCGACGACCAAAGGTGCAAAAATCAGGACTATTCCCATCAGCGCGTTCAGAAAACGTCCCAGTCGAGCCACTGGCGCGAGTGCGGCGACGGTCACGGTGATGACCAGCGCGCCCACGACGTGGTTCGTAGCGGCACTCCCGCTGTCCCATCCGTAAACCAGTGGCGACAGCATTAGCACGAGGCCGAGCGCGAGTGATGCCATAAGCGTCCAAGGAAAGGTCATTCCGCTTGAAACCATGTCCTTTATGATCACTTGGGGGCTGCGGTCGAAATCGTCCGACGGATGGTCATCGGGACCTTCGTCGGTGTCGCCTGTAAAAAACACGAGCAACCAAGGCTGACCTGCCCGGTGACGCCGTCGCAGGAACTGGTAGGTCGCGACCAGTTCGTCAAGCGAATAGGGGATCTGCCAGACCATTGCGGCGGCAGCAATCAGAGCCAGTGTTGAGTAAGTACCGATTACAATAGGCTGGATCACGATGAAAAAGATCGACACTGCGCCGAGCGGCACGATCATGATCCCGAAGAGTACTACGAGCCATGGCATCGTGCGCCACCGCCTCGCTGAGCCTATGGCACCAACGATGATCTCCAATGCATAGGTCAGCGCACCTATACCGGCGTCTGGCACCGGCCAAGCTTCGGAAACGGATGAGGTGATGATCTGTTCGGTTCCGTTCTTTCCTTCCAAGGTGCCGCTAAAAAACGGTTCCCAAACGCCGCCAATGGTTTCGAGTTGATAGGCCGTGAGATAACGGGAGACGAGAAGACCCACGACCGCCAACATGATGACCGGAAGGCGTTGGAACCAATCAGATGGAGAGTAATTCCAGCCCTTGGGAATTGTCGGCCCGGTTTGTGCGGCCACCGGCGAAACTCCCGGCGCCGGCAACAAGCATAGCGCGAAGGCCACGGCGAGCATGCCGACGAGGGTGTCATTCAGGTAAGCCGCACCATTGTCTGTCCAGAAGACTAGCGGCGCGAACATGATCCAACAGCCCAGAACTGCGGCGCCAAACCGTGCCCAAGGCATCCGCCAAGACAGTGATAGCATACCAAAGACAAACAGGAGCAGCCCAGAGATTACGTCGCTAATGATCATACCGGGATCCTGTACGCCCAACAGAGGCGGGGAGGTCAGCAACCACAGGCCAAGGCCCGCGTTGGCCCAGCCGCTCCATAGGTTGGCACGGTGCTGTTCGCGATATTCCGTCTCGTGTTGCACGCGCAACGCTTCAGGATCATCTACCCGTTTGTCTGCCGCTTCAAGCCAGGGCGGCGGCGTGATGCCGTTGGCGCGGTACCAACCCAAAGGATTATCCTTCAGTGCCTCGATCAGCATCGGCAGCCGGTCCATGATGCGTCGCTCCGGCTCCCAGTCCAGCAGGTGGCGCGCCTTCGAGATGTCGAGCGCGTATTGATCGCTTGCCATGTCGATCATGAAAGGTCGGATAAAGGGCTTTTCCCCTTGATCAAGAGTATCGGGCACCACCGGCTCGGATTCTGTTTCGAGTCTGGCGCCCAACTTGGCCATCGAGGAAGGCAGGACAAACGTTCTCCAACTCTCCTCGCCATGGATCAACGCCCCGATGCGGTCTTGTAGCGCGTCATAGCTCACAGTATCTGGCTCACCCGCGAGAATTACCTCCCCGTCTTGCAACACCGTGCGGCGGTTTACCACGCAAACGAAAAGCTCCAACATGTCATCGAGATGAATAAATGCCTGCCCGGCATCGGTATTACCTGAATAAAAATTCGCCTTGAAGCTGCGCTCATAGATGCGGGCGATCTGGTGGCTCAGCGTGGGCACCGCAGTCTCGTCGTCATAGAGCCCGGCCAGATGTAGAAAAACGGTGGGTATATCGCCAGCTTCTTCTCGGATAATCTCTTCGGTGCGGGCCTTCGACCGCGGATAGGCCCAGCCGGGGGCCAACGGTGTATCCTCGGTGATCCGTTCACCCGGGCGTCCCGCCTGATGTACAAGCATGGTTCCCGAATAGACGAATTGTTCGACCTCGATATCTTGCAGGGCACGCAGCAGGTTGCGCGTCCCTTCCTCGTTCACCGCTTCGTATTGCGGGCGATCTTCTCCGCTAAAGTCGAAATAGGCAGCCAGATGGATGACTGATGCAATAGGTTCGTTGGCTGTTGCCTCGTGCAATTTCTCTATGGCCCGCGCAGTCGATTCAGGGTCAGTAATGTCGCAGCCAATCAATCCTTCCCGCCCTTCACAGTTCGCTGGAAGGTCGAGGCCGATCACTCGATGCTTGTGCGCGAGAACCTTGCTAAGCTTGCTGCCGATGTTGCCCGCTGCGCCGGTAACAACTACAACTGGTTTGTTCCCTGTCATGCTTCTGAGCTCCCCCTGTTGTGTATTCTATCAACTCCTCACAAAACGATATGATCCAGCAAAGGAATTTAATTACGCAAACGCCAAGGGTGCGGCGTTAAGTTCCTTGATCCGCAGTATCACCCATGACCGTTGAGAAAAGCTGGGAGGAGATAAATATGGAAGAGCAGAGGTGGACAAAGGACTGCGGCGGCACAACAGCGCGCGGCTTGATCAGTTCAACTGGAAGATGCCTGTTATCCGGCGTGAACTTTTTCTCCGTCAGGCGTAATTAGATACCATTCACCGCCGAAGGATTCGACATCCTGCCCCTGCGGCGCATCTGCATCTTCATCGCGGGTAAAGTAATAGAGGGGCCACCCGTGATAAGTCACAACTTTCTGCCCCTCGTAGTCGACTGTTCCAAGCATTTCTTCCCCGACACCGTCCCCGGCCTGGGGCATGTCCGCTGCCCCCACTAACGGCCACGCATTCAGGCATTCTGGGGTTGTGCAGGAAATTTCTGCCGCTTTGTCATCCGCAGCTCGTGGGTTGACAGTGAGACGATAGACTGGTCTCCCGCCACCAGGCGCGAGAAATTCACCCTGTTTATCGCTTTCGACGACTTAAATCGATGCCGCATCCTGAGTGGCGGCAGGGATGGAAGCCTAACTTTCGGCCTATGACTGAAATAGCCCGCTCGTCAGAAACGAGCGGGCTGATGGATTATCGCTGAACTGAGTTGTCGAAGCGATTATAGTCGAGACGCTCGGCGTCGCGGACATCATCTTCGGTATAGGGCATGTCGTAGTTGGGGCTGCCAGCATCCCAGCCGGAATCATAACCATAGTAAGGATAAGCCCGATATCCTGGTCCATATTCGGACCGAGGTTGAACAACCACGGCAGCGACCTGATTGTCGCGCAGAATCAGGTCGCTGACATATCCGTAATCGTTATAGCCATCATCATTCTGAAGCCGAGCATAGTCCCCAATCAATTCAGAAGCTCGCCACGCGCGTGGGATAGGCTCATCATCTACACCTTCGACGATGTCGGAGTCGACTGCACCGTTCTGGATGGGTTCGTCGTTCCAGAAGCCGTAATCGCCAACGGTATCTTCCGTAATCGGAACCACGATCTGGCCATTCGACATGTCCACTCTGTTGAGGGGAATGCTGACATGGGTATCACCGATATCCCAGAAGCCACCGACTTCCGCAACGATCGAACGAACCTGCCCATCCGAACCGATGAGGATATCTTCTACGTCGCCGATCTCGTCACCGGTTTGTCCGTACACTTCCCTGTCGATTAGGTCTCGGGCACTTACACCGTTTGTATAGAGGTCATCGTAACGCCAGTCGTCAAGCGCAACGACCTGCGCGTTCTCAAGAGCGTTCTGCTGAGCCAAGAGCGGCTCTGCCAATACTAATGCTGTAACCGTCAAAATCGTTGAATTCCATGTCATGTCATTACTCCTTTGCCGCATTGCAGTTGTCGCAGGCTGAGAACCCGACTGAGAAGCTCTTGCCAGTGGAGGCGCAATGCATTGATGCCACAGGCTGACCTGCATTGTTACTACAGACAAACGAGATGAGGCTGTATCAAGTTCCGCCACTCTATCGGCATTTCAGGTTAAAAGCGTGCTCAAGAACTTTGGCGAAAACCAGCGGGTCGAAAGCGTATCGCGCATGGGTTAAACGCGATAATGGCGTGAATCGTTTCTTTTCGGTAAGGTTGTTCAATGACCAGAGAATTCATGAAGCAGCATTGCCAAGTTGTTCGATAGGGCTGACCAGATTATTCCAACAAAGTGAGTATTCCAAAATGTGTCGCGCCTCCACACTGCAGTCGAAAGAAGTCTCTAGATGGATGACGGAAGTGACATGGTGGCTGCCAATGGTGTCAGGCGCCTTGGCCATAATTTTGTTGCGCTACGGGCAGTTTCCCAAGATGAGATCAGCGATAACTGGAAGATGGTCGGAAGCGAGCCGAGCCGTATAATCTGTCTGACTGCGCTGCAGTATCGACTTCGGGCGGCAATATATGCGGTCCAGCGGGAAAATGGGCCGAGATGCAGGGAACGTCTTCATGTGGCTGTGTCCCGGGAATTGTCTGTCCAATATCCGCCGCACTGCACCTCCGGCAATCCAATCATTCAGATCGCCCATGAGCACCGAACATTTATCACTCTTCCGAACGATCTGCACAAGCTTTTCGGCTTGTTGGCGTCTTTCACGAAAACTCAAACCAAGATGTGCTGCCACAACGTGCAGAGAGCCATGGGGTGTATCCACCACTGTTTCGATCGCCGCGCGCGGCTCGCGCCGCTTGTAGGAAATGTCATGATAGCGCGCCGCTGCCATCGGCCAGCAACTTATTACCGCATGGCCATAGTCGCCGTCCGGGGCGCGGATCAGACGGGTTGCATGGCTGTTGCCGCCAAGTTCCTTGTTTAGAAAATCAAACGCATCGGGTGTGGACGATGTTCGGCGACGCGAATCAATTTCCTGCAGCGCAATGATTTGGGGCTGATGGCTTTGAACCAAATCCACCACGCGTCGCAGGTCGCGGCTACGGTCCGGGCCTATGCCACCATGAATGTTCCATGTCATGACGCGGATGGTATGTGAGAGAGCATTATACATAAGCTTTTTTACCCCCGACGTTTCCGCCAACAGGACGCGTGGGTCGGACCCGGCCATGATGCTTTTTGTGGATCGAATGCTGCGCGTGGGGTGTTAAGTTGCCATATAGCGAAAAGGAAATCCTCATTTGGCAGCCGACGACCGCCCTCAAAAACAAGACTGGAAACCAGCGTACAAAAGACGCCGTTGGCTTGGCTATATTATCGCCGCCGTCGTAGCAACGCTGGCGCTTTACCTGCTCTATCGGACATTGTCCCGGTACGATTGGCTTGACCTCGTCGATGCAGTGACGGCGGTTTCTCGGGCACGGTTGTTTGCCGCCTTGGGCTTTTCGGTGCTGAGCTACCTTGCTTTGACCAGTTTTGACTGGCTGGCGCTGCAATATGTCGGTTGTCCATTGGACTACCGCAAAGTTGCCATCGCGTCTTTTGCAAGTTTGTCGATCGGCCATTCGTTGGGGTTGGCAGCGTTGTCCAGCGGGGCGATCCGCTATCGCTATTATACCCGATGGGGGCTTGGTCGTGCTGATGTCGCACAACTGATCGTTTTCTGTGGGGCGACAGTTGGCCTCGGGCTTGCCGCCCTCGGGGGCATAGCGCTGCTCGTAGCGCCCGAAATTGCGATAAACGCCTTGGGACTTAGCCCAAGTGTTGTCATGTTGACGGCTCTGGTTACGCTCGCTTGTCCAGTTTTGTATCTCGGGATGGCCGCTTTCGCGACGGGGGCAATCCACATTCGTGGGCACAAACTCGCGATCCCAAAGCTCTGGTTGGCCGTGGCGCAGTGTGTAATCGGACCAATGAATTTCGTCTTCGTTGCTGCCGCGCTGCATCAGACTGTTCTTTCCGTTGCCGAAATAAGTTACTTTCCTGTTGTCGCCGCCTACGTCAGCGCAAATGTCGCCACAATCGTCAGCCATGTGCCAGGCGGGCTTGGCGTGATTGAGGCTGTGCTGACCTACTTGTTGCCGGGCCAGGCCCTGATTGGCGCAATTCTCGTGTTCCGCTTCGTCTATTTTCTCATCCCTCTTTGTGCTGGGTTGTTGGTCTTAGGGGTTTCCGAGTTGTTTTTTTCGCGTACTGGGTCACGGCGGGTCACTCGGGACCATGACCTGTGAAGCGCGTTAAGAAATGGAAGAGGCCGTTCGGGATCAAGTAGAAATGTGCCGGGAAACGATCGTGTCTTCCCCGGGCCCACGTTGATAGGCCGTAGGCTTTTGCCATCGCACAGCAGCTCGTCAATTATCTTAAGTAGGTTTCTTTTGTGCGCCGTCGATTTCTGCAACTCTTCCCGTGCAACACCCAGATGTTCTCCTAACAGCGTGTCTCGCATACGATGGATCGTATCGCGAGCTTGCTGTGTCTGCGCGATCACGGTCACATCACATTCGGTGTCCAACCCCACCGAGCGGTTGTTGAGGTTCGCCGAGCCAATGCGGAGAAAACGGTCGTCTATGATCATTACCTTGGAATGAATGAGCAGTCGGTGCTTTTCGTCGTTGTCCATCACGGGGCAATAGACTTGAAGGCGATTGTGCCGGTCGACAGCCTTCAGTCGACGCAGCAGCCGCTCCCTGTTCGCCCCCATAATGAAGCGTTCTAGGATGCCGTTGGCGATAAGCGTGCAAATGACCACGATTTCTGGACCCTCCCGCTGCGCAAGCAACCGCTTGAGCTTTCTGCCCATGCGCCGTCCAGTGAAATACTGCGCCTCAATATAGATCGTCTCACGTGCCGCCTCCAACAAATCGTCCGTTAGCTGCGCCGCCTCTTCTATACCACACTTAGCATGTAATTTTGGTTTTGTCTGGGAAACCGCAACACTGATATTTTCGAAGTCAGGTCTCACCGCGCGAGGCCAACGGTCTTTAGTGGCCTGGATTGACAACGCTTCCCCTGTTGCATCGTACCATCGGGAATGCGCGATAGTACAAAGATCACTTACTACTGGCCCGTCCAGAACCATTTGGACATCATGAACCGGTTCATAGGGTGTCCCGTCAGTATCCTTTCGTAGCGGCTCGTCTGACGAGTGTTCAGGCTTGTCCCAGCGTGCAACCGTTAGATCCATTCCACCGACAAAAACCACCGCGTCATCAACGATAACAATTTTCTGATGATGAGATGCATAGAGGGGATGATGAGTGTCAAGATGCAGGTGGATACGCTCATGGTCAGCCCAACCGGATCCAACAAGGAGCGGCATAGCTGCACTTGGCGTATGAACTGTCGCCAGACTCCAAATTAGGATCCGAACATGGAGGTCCGCACGCTTTTCGACCAGATCGCGCAGCAGATCCCCCAACACAGACGCATTAGGTCCGTCCTGAGGACGAAGACGAATACTCGCGTCAAAATCCCAGCCGATAATTGTAATGGATCGTTCAGCGCTTCTCAGGGCGGCGTCCAAAGCTGCGAAATAAGACGCACCATCTATCAGTACCGCCGCACGGTGTGCGATTGATATGGCAGAGCAGTTACGGCCGGGTGAGAGAACCGGCTGCGCTTCTGCCGCAGTCGGGTTAATTTGGTCATGCGTTCGCTGCCTGTTCATCTCACCCACCTTTTCGAAAGTGAACGCATCTGCCAGAACGTTGCCCGTACTGTCGGCCGAGGATTGTGGCGATACTGTTCATGCACTTCGCTTCGCAAGTTATTGTCTTACATAGAACTATTACTGCGCGAAAAATGTTCCACCATAGCCAGATAGCGCGTCCATGAGATTACTTCTGGCTAAGCTTTGTGGCAGAACCCGGTTTTTGGCGGGTTGAAGCAGCCAAGGTGGCCGTTTTGATGGTTCCGTTGGCGATTTTGATCAGCCTTCGTACAATTGCTAAGATTGTGAGTATGGTATTTTGGTTTGATTGATCTTCGAATACATTAACGGGTTCTACAATCCGCGCCGCCGTAATCCAACATTGAAATAGAAAAGCCCTGTCGTTTTCGAACGGAAGGCGACTTAAACGAGCACTAGGGGCGGCACGAAACCATGACAGGACCAGTCAGGAGCGTCAGAACAAGGAAATTAAACTTCGGGCTAATGTCCTGGGTGTTTTCCAAACAAGGCCGCGTTCACACGGTTGGTGGGCGCTCTGATGTTAGAGCAGAATAATGAGTGGGTGATCATACGGCGCTACATGATACTAGAAACCGTCGCCACTATTTGCGACACTCTCCCCATGGACCCGGCAGCAATCGCCGCTCCGAAACTGCGGTCGAGCCGAAGCGGACGAGCAAAATTACACTATTCCGTCGGACATTATCAGAATTGCAAGGCATGTTGGACAGATGACAAGGCTTCAAATGGGATTATGGGCGGTGGTGGCCATTGTCGCTCTTGGCGCAACGGTAGTCGTCGTTTGCGGGTAAGTGCGGCGGACAAAATGCTGCATCTTCGGCGGTGGCCGAGTTGGGGTTCTCAGAACATGATATGGTCCTCTACCCAGCGATGAACGAAATTGCAAAAACCTTCTCGTTGTGAAAACCGCGCATCAGATACAGCTTGCTGAGATCAGGATGAGCCGATCTTCTTCTATGCTGCGGCGGGCGTATTCTTTAAGGTATGGGCTTGGGTCCGCTGATTAGCCTTGAACGACTTCCCTTAACGATTTTTCAATCTCTCCGCCGCACCAGACGTTACCGAAGCGCTCCCGGCTTTCCTCGGCTTGCGCAAAAAGCGCGCCCTGGGACCGGGCCTGTTTCACAAGCGTGGCAACATTCGGTGCCTCCGTGCTAAGAAGTGCGCGAATCTGGGGTAACCGCTCGGTCATCGTTCCCCAGAGTGTAGCGGTTGCGATATAACCGAGCTCGTTCTGGTTTACAGAAAGAAGATCCTGCACGACCGCTGCCTCCCAGATCCTCATCCAGCGACGTAAGCGAGGACGAAAGTGTGTCCAAGACTCTGTCGTCCACATCGTCTTGCCGCCATTGAGCGTCATTTCGTCCAAGACGTCATTGGCATCGTTTATAACCTTCAGCGCGAGCGCTTTCTGATGCGGCGCGCTTGGAGTCAAGTTGAATTGCTCGGCCAACCAAAGGCAGATCGCAGGCATTTCAGCGATCCCTTTGCCAGATGCATTGTCTACCAACAATGGCGGTGCCATGTGCGGGACGGGCTGATCGCTTGGGTCCATATCCATCATCGCACTGACCGCGTCGCTATCAGGCTCGTTAACTGTTGCACCAGTATGGGCGAGAAGCGCACGGACGAATTCACCGCGAAACGGCACAGGCCAGTAATAGAGGGTGAAGTTTGACATATTTAGCAGTTCCTTTTGATGAATGTGCGAATGGAATTCTGTTCAGCTAACCATTCAGAAAAATGGTCTGTTCAAACCTTGATCAAGTTGCCGCACATACATGGTTTGGCGTCTGAACCAACTCGTCTGACATGTTCGCCAGCTTACTGGGTGCGTTCAGTGAGTTCTCCGCAAGCGATCCGGTCTCCTGCATCACCAGCCGGCTGACTTTCGTAATCATCCAAGCCTTGGTGCATAACGAAGGCAGAGCCATCTGAGTCTAACAGGTCATTCTGCACGGATAAGAATGGCATAAAAACTTCTATTTCGCCAACTCCATTGGATTTTACGGTTAAGTTTGGCATGTCACCAGGGTGGGGGCCGCCGTCAACCATCACACCATGTTTGCGATCACCTGCAACATGCCCGCCAGCGGATTTAAAGTCCTCTGAGGAACAATCGCCAGTTTCATGTAAGTGAATGCCATGCACGCCTTCGGGCAAGCTGTTTAAAGTGAGCGTCGCCAAGGCCATGCCAGAGGGCAGGTCTTGTATGATTACGGCACCAAGCCTCTTGCCATCGCGATCATGTACAGTTGCAGTGACCTCCGCAGCGGCCACAGCTGCAGCTGACAAGCTAAGAGAGATTGCAGTTCCGATAAAAACTTTCATGGTTTCCTCCTTTTATTTAGCCAACGAGAACCGGCACACTAGTGATTTATCTATGTACGTTCATCCTTTCCCGGGTATTCGTTCTTCTCTGTCAAGGTGTAGACTTTAGAAACTCGTTTAAGGTTTTTGTTCGCATCTACCCCGCTTGAAACGACCATCAAACCATGTCCCGAGGGATCGTTTCGTTCCAGCTTTGACATCGCACCCGCGCCCCATTTTCCCAAGCGTCTAACTCGGCCGTAAGATAGAAATTTTCTTGGTCTGAAGTCAGGCAAGTGCGGGTGCGTGTTTCGATCAGCCATCCGTCGCGTTGCAGGGTCCGATACCATTCGGTTTCGCCAGTAGCAGACGTGAAATCTCCCGGTCTTGCACCATAGATTTCTACCGCCCGCGCCCCGACCGTTAGGTCAATTCGGTCCAGTCGCATCTTTCCTCGGTCGTCGGTGACGCGTAACTCCGTCCATTGTCGCCCTAGATCCTGATGGATGACCCATTCGTGCGCGGGTGGTGCCAATGAGGTTACCGAAGGAGCCGGTGATTGGATTGGCGCTCCGAATTCCAGCGCTTCATCGCTGACTTTGGGAGTACGACAGGGCAGTGTCAGCATGCTTTTTTCTGTGCGGATCGTCAAGCGCACAGAGGCGGGCGGAGTCCATGCCAAGGGCCAGTAAACGGTCGAGATCGACAGACGTACACGGTGACCTTTAGGTATCTTCTGCGCAACGTAGCACATTGGTACTCGGACTCGATAAAAGCATCCCGGTTTCAGCTCTTCAGGATGTTCACGGCTGTCACGGTGGGTTAGATTTAACATTCCATATGTGATGCGGGTTACTTGATGATCAGGCCGCATGTCGGACAGCCTCACCGCGACCATGGCTACGGGACAATCACTGGCCAGCTCCAATTCGACCTCTGGCGGCCCCAAAATATACATATCTTCTGTTAATGGATCGGACTGGAAAACCAACGCACCACCGTCGTCTGCGCGCTGATCGCTTGCCAGATCGGGACCATTGGCATAGGAACACCACTTGCCGGAATGTAGACCCAAAGTCACCGGCGACTGCACATCCAGGTTAACTTCTTCTTCCTTCTGCGATGGTATTTTCTTTTCGGGACGCAGATTTCGTCCTTCAGCGATCGTAAATCGTTCGAATGTGATATCTGGCGCGGGCCAAATGGTTTCTCCAACCCAGTGGCCCGGGCGATGATCGTATTCCGGATTAGGCGGAGCGCTATCCAGCATCCACGCAGTGATCATCGGGTCGTCCTCCACGCCGGTGTCTTTGCCCTTGAGCCAGCGGTCCCACCAACGCAACAACTCGGATAGAAAATCAATGGCCGGGCCCGGACGGCCGAAATGTGGATAGATATGGCCCCACGGGCCAACCATCCCTTGCGGGGAACGTCAAGGTTTTCCATGAGTCGGAAAACAGAGTTGGTATAGCCGTCCGCCCAGCCACTAACCGCAAAGACCGGTACCTTGATGGCGGAATAGTCCTCACGCACAGAGCCATGTCGCCAATAGGCATCGCGCCGTTGGTGTTGCAGCCAATTCTTCAGCCATAGGTCGGAGTTATCTAAACGTTCCAGCCACATGTCGCGCCAGCGACTGCCGACCAGCGCAGGGTCCGGGGGCATGGTGTTATAGGAGAACATTACCGACGCCCATGATAGGTTGTCGCCCAGCAAACAGCCGCCCATGTGGTGGATATCATCCGAATAACGATCATCAGTTGAAGACATCGTAACGATGGCCTTTAGTGATTCCGGCTGCATCGCGGCAATCTGCAAGGCGTTAAAGCCGCCCCATGAGATTCCCATCATACCAATATTACCATCGCACCAAGGTTGATCGGCGATCCAATGCAGTGCGGCAACGCCGTCGTCCAACTCGCTTTGCAAATACTCATCCCTCAGCACACCTTCACTTTCACCGCTGCCGCGAATGTCCAACCGGATACAGGCATAGCCGTGTCCAGCTAGATATGGATGGGTGTGTTCATCGCGAATAGCCGTGCCAAACCTTTTACGGTAGGGGATGTATTCTAGGATAGCCGGTACTGGGACGTTCTCCGAATTTTTGGGCCGCCAAATTCGAGCGGCTAGTCGGATCCCATCGGTTGAGGGAATGAACACATTTTCTTCTTCGATCACCTCGTTCGGAAATGTGCTTATCGTTTTCATCAATGCCTCCTGTTCGCGGCTTAGTCCGTGTCGTCCATTGGCTTAATCAGGAACACCAGCGAGTCCCGGCAACGTCTATATGCATCCTCAATGAACTCGGCGCTCTCGCCCCCAGAAAGACATCCATTAACTCGAACGAATAGCTGTCCTGATCGACTAGTTCAGAGAGGTTCTGACCCTCATTAACCAACAATTGTACCTTCAGGTCGGGCATCAATGCGCAGAGCTTGTCGATCTCTTCTTGGCACGGGACAGTGTGAACAACACCATTTGCTTCGTGGCTACGGACCATGAACTTGGCGGCCATAGGGCTAGTGCCCTTACGTTTAGGTCTGTCGGGCGTCTGCCCGAGCGCCAACTCAATGATTTGTTTGTGATGGGAGCAGCCATCGACGATTTCAAAAAGCGGAGCATGGGATTTTGAAAGCCGGGTGTTGATTTCCAGCAGGTTTAATGCACCGGTTTCGGGATCATGGAAAAACTCCACATTGAAAGGACCGTTGTCGAATCCCACCTGCGTGAGCACCTTGGTCACTTGTTGTTGCGCTGCTTCAACCACTTCCCCGGGCAACTCGGCGGGGTAGTAATAGCTTGATAAACTAGACATGTGGCGCCCGGACCGCCTGCTTTCGATGGCCCCGTAAATCGTTGTTTCGCCTTTGTGCCTATAGCCCTCGAGGGTGAAAAGCTGATCTTCCGAGATCAATTCTTCAGCAACAGCGTAATTACCATCAATTTTGTCTGTGGGAAGTTCTGCCGGATCAAGGTGCTTGAGAAAGGCGTTGAACGGTTCACCGTACCTATGAATGGCCCTGCGGCAAGCGCTGAGTGCTTGGGTTAGTTCCGAAGCTTCACGTACGCGATACCCAAGCATGGATGAATGACCCTTCACCGGCTTTAGCCAGAATGGAAACGGCAGCGGCGGCTTTCGCACGATATCTGGATCGAAAGGATTGATGGCAACCACGCGAGGCGTGTGATCTGGCAGAGCATCCTGCTGATATTGACGCATCCAGTATTTATGCTCGCAGCGTGCCACTGCTTCGGGCGATGCGGCAATCAATCCATGGTCACGGCACAGAAGACTCACCAATGCGGAGACGGGGAAATCAAGATGGCCAATTATAGCGTCCGGCGGGCGATCGAAACCGCTGATGATTGCCCGGGCTTCATTCAGCAAGGTGTCAAAATCGAAGGTACCGTTAGGTTGAACATCGGTACGGTGCAGAACCTGTTCCAACTGCCAGTCTTTTGCCTCAGGTATTCGACCAATCATTTCCTGATGAAAAGCGTCGGAGCCTACGATGCAAACAAGCTTCTTCGCGGTCTGGTTTCTCGTTGCACTCGCCATGATCGACGCCCTCTTTCGTACCCCCACATATCAAAACAACAGCCCGCGAATGAGAATGTTCCTTGCGGATTGCTTTCGTTCGCCGGGGGCAGCAGAACTCGGAAAAAAGAAGTTAGACGAAACAACAGCTTGATCCTCGCCAGGAACTCTTCGCAAAGATAAGGGTTTTCGTACATAGGAGTTCTGAGGTCAAAGTATCTAAGTTCCACTGAGGTCGCCTCACTGCGCAGAGGATTGTTTAAAAAGGGCGAAACATAGGTGAGGGTGAAGTTTGGGGTGCGAGGCCACCCGGGCTTGCTGGGAGGATTTGAGACCGAGACCTCGCACCCATGGTTAAGATTTTTGGTGCGCCAAGATGCTTGGTTGCACCTCTAACGCAATCTACAGGATATCTGTATTTATGGAGCGGGAAGACGAAGCCGATACCATTGCGCAGCAACTGTACGAGTCTACAGGCGGCGAGATTAGGTTAGCTCTTCCATTAGGTTTGGGCAAACCACTGACGCTGGTAGACGCTCTGGTACGTGGCGCCCGCAACGTACCAGAGCGGAAGCTGTCTATTTTTACGGCGCTCACCCTGGAGCGACCTCCATTGTCATCGGACATGGAACAGCGATTTCTTGAGCCAGCGCTCGACCGACTTTTCGGTGCCTATCCCGGCCCCCTCTATGTGAGGATGCTGCGCGAAGGGACTTTGCCGAGCAACGTCACGGTAAATGAATTTTTCCTGTTTGCTGGTCGATGGCTGGGGGTGGACGCAATGCAGCAAGCCTATATCGCAGCGAATTACACCCATGCCCGCGACGTTCTGTTGGATCGACAGCCCAATGTTCTGCTCCAACTGGTCGCAGAGAAAGGTGGTCAGTTTTCGCTGTCGTCCAACACCGATATTTCCGCCGATCTGTTTGCATTTCGCGCCGCGGGTAAGGTCGATTTCCAAGTGGCATTCGAGGTGCATCCCGAGATGCCTTTCATGCAGGGCGATGGTGCCGTAATGAACGCAAATGAGGCGGATCACGTCCTGCATGGCGTTCCCGACTACAATCTTTTTTCGGCAGTACGCCGCCCGGTCGAGGACGCCGCGCATGCGATCGGGCTGCACGTGAGCGGCCTCATCAGAGACGGGGGGACGCTGCAGATCGGCATCGGGGGCATCGGCGACGCTGTGGCGCATGCTTTGATACTCCGCGATGAAGGAAAAATGCACACCATCCAACGTGGTTGCCCATTCCCGCAAGGGGATCGACACGAGGCGCCGTTTCAAGAGGGCCTTTACGCTGTCACTGAAATGCTGGTTGGCGGGCTACTAGCACTTTTCGAGGCTGGGATTTTAAGGCGCGAAGTCGATGGCGCCGTGATTGATGCAGGTTTTTTTGTCGAAACGCGCGATTTTTACAAACGCTTGCGATGCTTGCCCGAAGATCAACGCGCGAAAATCACGATGCGGCCCGTGAGTTTCACCAATTCCCTTTATGGCGATGAGGAGGCGAAACGTGCTGCGCGCGTGAACGCTAGGTTCGTCAATGGGGCCATGCAAGTGAGCCTTTTGGGCGACGTCATGTCTGACACGTTGGACGACGGACAGGTGGTCAGCGGTGTCGGCGGGCAATTCAATTTCGTCGAACAGGCCTTTGCGCTGGAGGGGGGGCGTTCCATCATCACGCTTCCTGCCTGGCGAATGAGCAAAGGCAGACCGTGCAGCAACATTCGCTGGGCGATCGATACCGTGACAGTGCCGCGTCACATGCGCGATCTGGTTGTGACCGAATATGGTGCCGCCGACCTGCGCGGATTATCCGACGCGCAGGTGATCGGCGCTCTGCTGAACATATCCGATAGTCGTTTCCAGGACAAATTGATGGCCCAGGCCAAATCAGCGGGGAAACTTCCCGATGATTATGAAATCCCGAAAGCCCACCGCCAGAACTATCCTAAGCGGGTCCATGCATGGATTGAGGAGCATCGTAGGACGCTTCCAGCTTTCCCGCTCGGCAGTGACTTCGATGATATCGAGCGCGTTTTGCTGCCTGCGCTGGAAGAGCTCAAGATGCTTTCATCAACATGGCGAGGCAAAGCGCAGTTGTTGGCCGCATCGTTGTGTCTTCCGCCGCATGTGAAGGAGCGCGAGGCATTGTTGCGTATGGGGTTCCAGACCAACAAGAGCGTCGCCGCACGCGCCTTGCAAGGTGCGTTGAGACGGACGGTGCGCTGACTTCGCCTGTGCAGAGCTTCGAATTCATTCTCTGCTAAAGTCGCAGAACGGTAATTCGGCAACATCATGCTGCTCTCGAATGAACCTGGAACAAGCCAGCAAACCGGCTGTTGGGCCTACAGTACCAAGAGAAAGGAGAACGCCATGACTATTGCACGAGTAACCGAGATATCTGCAACGTCACCGGATAGTTTCGACGACGCCGCCAAGCAGGGTATTGAACGTGCTTCAAAGACGCTGCGAGGGATCAAGAGTGCTTGGATAAAAGATCAGAATGTAATGGTCGAGGATGGAAAGATTACGGAATTCAAGGTCAATTTGTCCGTAACTTTTGTCTTGGACGACTGACAGCTACTATCGTAGCTTGTCCGGGTTAGCATCTGAATAGATGCCTGGGCCATCTGACACTATTCTGGTGCCAGATGGCACCGTTTTTATGCGGACCGGAATTTTCCCGCCCGCTGCGTTTCTTCATTTGGGTCACTCGCAATATAAGTTCAATAAAGAATAAACATTCCGATCAGACACTACACTGATCAGCCTGCGACCATCATCGCATTGAAAAGGAGTAATACGGGGACAAGAGATCTGGTCGACGGTCACACAAGAGCTCTCCGACGTACAAGACATTGCCACCATAACCCGTGTCACGTTGCGCTTAACTCTCGCTGCCTTGCTGGGTGGCATGCTGGGCTAGAGCGCGAACTCAAGGAGCGCAATGCAGGGGTGCGCACCCATATGTTGGTGGCGGTGGGCGCAGCATTATTTTTGATCGGGCCGCTGCAAAGCGGCATGGAGATCGCCGATCTATCACGGGTCTTGCAAGGCATTGTTCAAGGCATCGGCTTTCTCGGAGCGGGTGCAATCATCGTGCGTACCGCAGAGCGAAAGATCCAAGGACTGACCACTGCTGCCAGTATTTGGGCGACCGCCGGGATCGGGATCGTAGCTGGTCTGGGTCTCGAGGCAATGGCCGTGCTGTCGACTGTTGTAGTATTGATTATCTTGGCCGTAATTCCTCAGATGACCCGACGCTGACACCCCGATGCGGCGGACATCAGCCATTGTCGAAGGCTAAGCGGAACAGAGCACTTCTGTGGGAAGTTTAGCTGTTGCAAGGGAAAAAAACCTGAATGTTCGTTCCCAAGAACAGGTGCCGGCGCTGACAGTCAACAGCGCGGCGTCGGGCCATAGCAAGAAGGCATGACTCACATGGACACTCCTTTGGAAATCGCTTGGCACAATGTCGAAAAATCGGAACCGCTTGAAGCGCGCATTCGTGAGCGGGTCCAGAAATTGCATCGCTACTTTGATCGTATCAACAGTTGCCATATCGTCGTGGAACGGCAGCATCGAAGCCAACATCACGACAAAGAATTCCATCTGCGGATCGAAGTCCGCGTGCCTGAACATGAAATTGTCATCAGCAATGATCCCGGTGACCGGCGGGATCATTTCGACCCCAATATCGTCATCCGCGACGCGTTCGACGCGATGGAGCGAAGGTTGGAAGGGCATTCCCAGAAGATGCGGGGGGATACCAAAACTCTCTCCGGTCCGCCCCAGGGCATCGTCGTGCGGATGTTCGACAACTATGGGTTTGTGCGAATAAGCGATGGTCAGGAAATCTATTTTGCGCCCAATGCTGTACTGAACTATGGATTTGAGGCTCTCAAGGTCGGATCGGCGGTAGAGTTGAGCGTAGCCGAAGGGGAGGGGGCCATGGGTCCCCAGGCCTCAATGGTACGGCCCATCAGTGAGGTGAGCCTCGAATCCGAACGGCGCGCAGCGCCCTGACAGATCCGCAGAACCATGGGTAGACCGTGCCTTGGGTCCGCCTTCGGTTCGCAAAAACTTTTGGGCGGAGCTGGCGTGAGGTTTCAGCCGAGAAAAGCCCCCTTCCTGTGTTGCAGGGATCTTTGAGCGAGGGCCCATGGCCCGCCTAGGCTGCAAAGAGGGAGCAACAGTAAAAAGGAGCAAGTATAAAGCTTATGAACAACTTCAAGGAAATGTATGTCGCCGAACTGCAGGAGGCCCGGTCGTTGGAGGCCCAACTGGTCAAGGCGTTGCCCGGTATGATCGACGACGTCAATGAAATTGACCTGAAACAGGTTTTGGAAGTCCACCTTACGGAAACGCAAGGTCATCTCGAGCGGGTAGAGGCTATCCTTCGGCGCCATGAGGCCGCGTCGGAAGAACATAAGGATCACTCCATGCAGCGGCTGGTGTCAGAAGCCGACAAATGGGCGGGCATGATCGAAGATCGCGATCAACGGGATGCGGGTATCATCGCCTCAGCGCAGCGGATCGAACACTATGAAATGGCAGTGTACGGCACCTTGGCCGCTTGGGCGAAGCAACTCGGCCTGGGCGAGGATGAGAAGGATCTGCGGGCGATTCTGAAGGAAGAGCAAGCTGTGGATCACAAGCTTACCGTGCTTGCTGAAAAGGAAATTAATCCCTTAGCAACATAGTCCGGCCAACTTGCCATGAGAGGATGACGTGAGCGTTGGTGCATTTTGCAGCGACTTAGCCCTTCTCGGTGTTGACCGCGCGAATGTAGGTGGACGCAAGATCTGCCCGGTCGGGGCGATGTACTGTCGGCGTGGCATTGGAACAATGCGTCCCGCCAATGGTTGTCGTCCTAGGTGACCTGTTCACCAAAGTTCTGGACAGCTTGCCTATGTGCATCGTCAGCAAGGACGCTGGACATAACTAAAATAACGCAAGGAAGGGGCACATCATGACTCCGCCAGACGCAAATCTCAAAAAGCAGGAACGTCGCCATATCGGCCCTTTGATTGGAATGGCCGCGGTGGTGATCTTTGGCATTGGTATTATTGTTTACTGGATGGGCGAGGAAGTCGCCACGGCACCCGAAGAGGCTGATACCGCAATCGAGGCACCCTCGACAGAGGATGGCGTCAGAAATATAGAGCCTGCCCCAGCTGAATAATCGGGAGCACTTTCCATGTGGCCCCTACGGGAGCGACGCCGCGAAATTTTGTTGCCCCAGCGTCGGAGCGACTTTCTCAGGACCGCTGCTTGCCAAATGCGATGAAGCGTTCGTTGCACATGAGGAATTTAGGAACTGTGCTGTGCGACAGCGCGTTGGCCCAAAAGTATGGAGGTCCATTCTGCACATGCCCAAATTCCGTCGGAACTATATCACTCGCCCCATTCACAAGTGGGCACGCAATGTATTACCCCAACTGAGCGCGACTGAAGCCGAAGCCTTGGAAGCGGGCGAGGTATGGTGGGAAGCGGAGTTGTTTTCCGGTCATCCCGACTGGTCCAAGCTTTTTTCGGTCACGGCACCCGAGCTGACCGAAGAAGAACAGGCATTCCTTGACGGTCCCTGTCAGGAATTGTGCAGCATGATCGATGACTGGGCGATCAATGAACAGGATGCCGATCTGTCGCCCGATGTCTGGCAATTCATGAGGGACAAGAAATTCTTCGGCATGATCATTCCGAAAAAGTATGGCGGACTTGGGTTCTCGGCCTTTGCCCATTCCGAGGTTGTGCGTTTCATTTCTACTCGTTCTGTTGCCGCGGCCGTCACGGTGATGGTTCCGAATTCGCTTGGACCGGGCGAGCTTTTGCACATGTTCGGGACCGACGCGCAGCAGGAGCACTGGCTGCCGCGTCTGGCCGACGGACGCGAATTGCCCGCATTCGGCCTGACCAGTGACGAGGCCGGATCGGACGCCAGCGCGATGATCGACAACGGCGTGATCGAAACGGGCACCTGGAAGGGCGAAGAGGTGCTGGGAATCCGACTGAACTGGGCCAAGCGGTACATCACGTTGGCCCCCGTCTGTACGGTACTGGGCCTCGCATTCAAGCTGCGTGACCCCCATGGCCATCTGGGCGGCGAAGAAGACATCGGCATCACCTGTGCGTTGATACCGGCTGATCTGCCCGGAGTCGAAACCGGGCGGCGGCACATTCCCAGCCAGACCATGTTTATGAACGGGCCGACAACGGGCAAGGATGTCTTCGTGCCGCTCGACAATATCATTGGCGGCAAAGAATACGCCGGTCGCGGCTGGATGATGCTAATGAGCGCGCTCGCCGCCGGGCGGGGGATTTCGCTGCCGTCGATGGGATGCGCCGCGATTGCGTTGTCGGCGCATACGACCGGAGCCTATTCCCGTATCCGCCAGCAATTCGGGCTGCCGATCGGTAAGTTCGGCGGCATTCAAACGCGGCTGGGACGGCTGGCTGCGGACAGCTATTCGATGGATGCTGCACGGCGGCTGACCTGTGCAGGCTTGGATGAGGGGCGTTCTCTTTCCGTCATATCTGCTATCATGAAGGCACATGCCACATACCGCATGCGCGACGCTATCAATGATGCAATGGACGTGCATTCCGGCAAGGCAGTGATCGATGGTCCATCGAATTACCTGCAAGCGCTTTACCGCGCCGTTCCCATCGGGATAACCGTCGAAGGAGCAAATATCGTCACTCGCTCGCTGATCATCTTCGGTCAGGGCTCAATCCGAGCGCATCCGCACCTGCTGGATGAGATGAAAGCGCTGAATATCGAGGACCCCGAGGAAAGCCTGACGGCGTTCGACAAACACTTCTGGAGACATGTCGGACATTCGACCAAGACCTTCTTCCGCGCTCTCGGTCGCGCATGGACCGGCGGGTTTCTGGCCCCTGCGCCCGACGCCGGCGCGGCAAAACGGCACTACCGCCAGATGGCACGCTGGTCCGCGGCCTATGCCTTGACCGCCGATATGGCATTTTTGACCATGGGCGGCGATTTGAAGCGCAAGGAGATGATCTCGGGTCGGATGGGCGACATTCTCTCCGAGCTCTATATCCTCAGCGCTACGTTGAAACGCTGGGACGACGAAGGACGGCAGAGCGGGGATCTGCCGGCTGTGGAGTATGCCGCCGAACGCGGCTTTGCGCGGATACGGCTGGCGCTGGACGAAGTTTTGATGAACTTTCCGGCCCGCTGGGCTGCATGGCTGCTGCGGACAGTGACCCTGCCGAGGGGCGGCGCGCCGGGTCCGGATGATGCTCTGACCGAAAAGGCCGCGGATCTGATCTATGAACCCTCCGCCACGCGCAGCCGGATCGTGGGCCGCCTGCACGGTGGCTGCAACCGCGACGGCATCGTGTTGCTGAACGACTGCTATGATGCCGTGATGGACACCGCCCCCCTGATGAAGCGCCTGCGCGAAGCAGACCAGACCCCGGATGAGGCCCTGGAGCACGGTACCATCAGCCAGGAGGATCGCGACCGTATCGCGAAGATGGAAGACCTTGTCCACAAAGTGGTTGCCGTTGACAATTTCACCCACGAAGAGCTGGCCGGGCTTTATCCCGGATTGGATGCGCAGGTGTCGCAAAAGGAGGCAGCAGAATGAATCGCCGGGTTTACCTTGTTGATGGCGCACGCACGCCATTCCTGAAAGCAAAAGGAAAGCCGGGCCCCTTCACACCCGTCGATCTGGCGGTGCAGGCGGGACGGCCACTGCTCGCGCGGCAGAGCTTTGACCGAAAGCTTTTGGATTTGGTGATCCTGGGCTGCGTCAACGTCGTCCAAGATGAGATGAACCCCGCCCGTGTGGCTGCCCTGCGGTTAGGATTGGGTGAAGAAATGGTCGCCTTCTCGATGCAGATCAACTGTGGTTCGGGCATGCAGTCGATCGACACGGCCTACCGCTATATCCGCGATGGCTTTCACGACATGATCCTTGCTGGCGGCGCAGAGGCGCTCAGCCACGCGCCGCTGGTATTGCGGCAATCCGCGGTCGAATGGTTCGCGCAGATGTCCCAGGCCAAGGGGCCCGTCGTCCGGGCTAAGGCGATAATCGGGCTGCGGCCCGAGTTCTTCAAGCCTGTCGTCGGTCTGGAGCGCGGGCTGACAGATCCAATCACGACGCTGAATATGGGCCAGACGGCGGAAGTGCTGGCGCATCGGTTCAATATTTCGCGGCGGAGCGCCGACGAATACGCCAACGACAGCCATCACCGTTTGGCCCTAGCCCAGAAGGAAGGCTGGCTAAAGGATGAAGTCATGCCTGCCTTTGACCGAAGCGGCAATGCCTACGAACACGACGATGGCGTGCGCCCGGACAGCGATCTGGAGGGGTTGGCAAAACCCAAGCCCGCGTTTGAAAAACCTTACGGCAAGGTCACGGCCGGCAACTCCAGTCAGATTACGGATGGCGCAAGCTGGGTGATCGTCGCCTCAGAGGAGGCCGTCGAGAAGCACAAGCTCGAGCCACTCGCGCGGATCGTGGACAGTGAATGGGCCGGTCTGAACCCATCCGTGATGGGCTTGGGGCCGGTACTGGCCTCGACGCCTTTGGCGCAGCGCAACGATATGGCGCGCGATGATGTGGATTTGTGGGAGCTGAACGAGGCTTTCGCCGCACAGGTGCTGTCCTGTATTGCCGCCTGGGATGATGCGGATTTCTGTCGTGAAGTGTTGGGACTAGAGGGGGCCTTTGGGCGTATCGACCGCAACCGGTTGAACATCGACGGAGGGGCGATAAGCCTTGGCCATCCGGTCGGCACTTCGGGCAATCGGATTGTGCTGCATCTGGTCAACGCTCTGCGCCGCCGGGAATTGAAACGCGGCATCGCAACCGAGTGTATCGGTGGCGGCTTGGGCGGTGCGATGCTGCTGGAGGTGGCATGATGACGGGACCTGTAATGGAACATCTGGGCGAAACGAAACTTGAGCTGGGCCCTGTGACGCGCGGCGAAGGCCCTTGGCTGCATGGAGAGGCAGACGGTATCGTCTGGCTGGCACTGGATCGGGGTGAGGGGCCGTGAACACGATCGGGCAGGACGTGATCGAAGGGTTGCAAAGCCACATCGAAGCGCTGGAACGTGACCAGCCTCGTGCGGTGGTGATCCGCTCGGCCAAGATCGCGGGCTTTGCCGTCGGCGCCGATATCACCGGTTTTGATGACATGGCTAATGAGGGGGCGGCCGAGATGCTCACGCATGGGCACGACGTGCTGGACCGATTGGAGGCGCTCGATTGCCCCACGATCTGCATTGTGCACGGCGCGGCCTTGGGGGCGGGGTTCGAACTGGCCTTGGCATGTGACTGGCGCATCGCGGTCGAGGGCGCGTCTTTCGGTTTTCCCGAAGTCCAGCTGGGCCTGCACCCCGGCCTAGGCGGGACGTTCCGCCTGCCGGCGTTGATCGACCCGGTTAAAGCGATGACTCTGATGCTGACGGGCAAGACCGCGCATACCGGCAAGGCCCGCAAGCTGGGCATCGCCGATGTGGTCACCCAAGAGCGGCATGTGGCGGCGGCGGTCGATGCGATCAAGGCGGGCGAGGTCGAGCGTGATGCCCCCGGCCTTAAGGCCCGCGCGATGGGATTTGATCAGGCGCGCAGCCTGGCCGCGCGGCAGATGCGCAAGGAGACCGGGCAGAAGGCCCCGGAGCAACACTACCCCGCGCCGCATCGTTTGATCGACATGTGGGAAGAGCATGGCGACGACCGGGCCGCCATGCAGCGCGCGGAGAACCAGAGTTTCGCGAAGTTGCTGGACAGCGACACCTCGAAGAACCTGCGCCGCGTGTTTTTTCTGCGACAGGACATGAAGAATGACAGCCGGGGCGAGGACGGGATCGATCATGTACACGTCATCGGGGCCGGTGCGATGGGGGCGAGATCGCCGCTTGGGCGGCAATCAAGGGCAAGACCGTGACGCTGGGCGATGTCGCACTGGATCCCTTGGCCGAGGCCGTCAAACAGGCGCGGGCCGTCTGCAAGAACAAGCATCTCTCCAACATTGAGACACGCGATGCGCTGGATCGCATGATGCCCGACCC
The DNA here is from genome assembly GCF_029870955.1 of Sulfitobacter faviae. NCBI lineage: Bacteria > Pseudomonadati > Pseudomonadota > Alphaproteobacteria > Rhodobacterales > Roseobacteraceae > Sulfitobacter > Sulfitobacter faviae. The sequence continues at coordinate 72,360 of NZ_PGFQ01000003.1, forward strand.
GCACGGCTATGGCATCGCCCGTGCAGATCTGATCATCGAAGCGGTGCCGGAGAAGCCTGATCTGAAAGAGAAGATCTACAACGGATTGAAGGGCCGGATGAAACAGGGGGCGATCCTTGCCAGCAACACCTCCAGCTTGCGCCTAACCGAGTTGAAGGAGGGCGTAGCCGATCCATCGCGCTTTGCGGGGCTGCATTTCTTCAATCCGGTCAGCAAAATGGATCTGGTCGAAGTCGTGCGCCACGCCGATACCGCCGAGGATGTCATCTGCAGACTTGCCGCCTTCTGTGGCGAGATCGGCAAGCTCCCCGTTCAGGTCACCGACTCTTTCGGTTTTCTGGTCAACCGCGCGCTGATGCCATACCTGATGGAAGCGATGATGTTGATGGACGAAGGGGTGGACAAGGAGGTCATCGACACGGCTGCCATCCGCTTTGGCATGCCGATGGGTCCTGTCGCCCTGGCCGACCAGGTGGGCTTGGATATTTGCCTGCATGTCGCGGAGAGCCTTAAGGACGGGCTGGACAAACCGATGGCGGACATCAGCAACGGTCTTCGCAAGAAAGTCAAGCGGGGTGATACCGGTAAAAAGGCGGGGCAGGGGTTCTATGATTGGTCACAGGGCGCGCCGCACCCAAATGCCGATCTGGACAATGCCCCCGATGATCTGACAGACCGGCTGATACTGCCGATGCTGAACGCCTGTGTGGAATGTCTGCGGAAGAATGTAGTGAAGGATGCCAATGCCATAGATGGCGCAATGATTTTCGCCACCGGGTTCGCGCCCTTCCGGGGTGGTCCGATGCGTTACGCCCGCGCGCGCGGTGCCAAAGAAATACGCGAGCGACTAGAGGAACTGGCCGGGAAGCACGGAGAGCGTCTCACCCCTGACGTCGGTTGGCAAGACCTTTGAGCGCGCGAGACTACCGGAAGAAGCCGACGAGAACTTTGTTATGTCCGCTGAGATGGGGCTGACGCGCTTTTGTTGAGCGGCACTCAACAAGCCAGCGATGCCGAGCATCGAATAGACGAAATTTGAACTTGACCTCACCTATGATGCCTACTCGTTTGTAATTGATGTAGCTCCGTTAATGGGTGTGATCCTTTCAATGCCGCCCGAGATCGTCTCGACCGATCATAGGAATCGCAGGTTCCGGATGGTTTGTTTCGTTTGCGCCGGCGAGTTTTGAAAGCAGCATGCGCCGCAATGCGTGGTATCGGTATATTATGCGGCTGCATAAGAGGGGGCATAGAAGAGTTCGGCGCGCGTTTGGACGCAAAGCTCGGTAGGCTTTACCCGACGGTGCTCGTGATCAGAACCGTCAGCATAGTCGAAGTTGGCAAACCAAATTAATAAGCTACGTTGCAAGCAAAACTATTGACGTTTATCGAATTGGAAAAGTTTGGGACTATTCGATTAAAGTCGTTGCGGTATCCACGTCTGGCTATGACAATAGTAGACCAACAATTAATCTCCAAACTTGGACTAAAGCCGGCAACCCATCAAGTTCAACGAACTCCTTCCCTTGCTTGAACATAATTAACCCTATGGGCGTCTTTCGTAGCGAAGGGTGGATTCACAAACGAAGTGCAAATTCTGTACGAATACAGAGAGTTGCATGGAGTATGAAGAATGTGAACCCACTACTGTCACCTGAAGCTGGACGAACGTCGCAAGCTTGCAAAGTGGCTTGAAGCCAAAATGTCGATTTCAGAGATCGCGGATCGACTGGGTCGCGCCCCCTCCACGATCTACCGAGACATTAAGCGTAATCGGTACACGGACGGCGAACTGCCTGAGCTAAACGGGTATCACGCGCTCGTCGCTCAGGACAAATATGAGCAGCGCCGCGCGATTCATCGCAAGATGATCATTCACCCTGATTTGAAAGCCGCCATCGAAGACCGCTTGAAGGCTGGCTGGTCGCCCGAACAGATAGCCGGCAGGATGCGGCTCGAACGGCACCCGATCCGCGTGAGCCACGAGACGATCTATCGCTTTGCCTATTCCAAAGACGGTCGCGAGGAACAGTTCTACCGCCATCTCCCCGAGCATCGCCGCCGCCGTCGGCCGCGTGGTTACCGCAGGCACAACAGAGCCCACATATTCGACATTCAAAGCCTGTCACACAGGCCTGAGCGTGTCTCAGAACGCTTAGAATTCGGCCATTGGGAGTGCGACTTGATGATGTTCCGTAAGGAGCAGGGGAAGGTAAACGTGACGTCATTGGTGGAGCGCGTCAGCCGCTATGCCGTCGTGATACGCAATGAAGATCGACAATCCAAACCGATCATGGAGTCCCTGATCAACGGGTTGGTTCCCCTGCCCGCCGACGCGCGCAAGTCAATCACCTTCGACCGCGGCACCGAGTTCTCGGCCTGGAAATATCTCAAGGCTGGGATTGGAGCGGATGCCTGGTTGTCTAATCGCCGACCCACAGTCAAGCTTTTGATGCTAGAAAACAGTGGGCGTTGAAACGCCCTACAATGCCTTTCCCATTTCCACTCTTCGTTCAGCCGTCCACGACAGGGACGCCTCCTCGCATCTACCTATGACGCGCTGAGTTCGGTGTGCGAAGTCCTTTCCTTAGGCGACGACTTCGCGAGTCGGGATGAATTCTTGGCCGGTTCTAAGCATGGAATGCATGATGACGGCGAGTTTACGGGCAACGGCCACCGCCGCGCGCTTGAACCCAATGCGTTCCCTCAACTGAAGGCCCCAAGTTTTGAGATCACTAACGGTATCTGCCCGTGTCCTCGTAAGTAGCGAGGTCGCGGCCTCGTAGAGAAGCCCGCGAAGCCGATGATCTCCCCGGCGCGAAATGTGGCCGTCGAAGTCTACCTCCCCGGATTGGTAGCGGCGTGTGGTAAGGCCGAGCCACGCTCCCACAGACCTTGATCTCGGGAAATTTTTCGGGTTTTCGATGGCGGCCACATAGGAGATCGCCGTGATCGCCCCGATGCCAGGTATCGTCATCAGCAGACGAGTGCTTGGGCTGTGGCGCGCCGCATGTCGGAGTTGACGATTGAGTGCGGATACACGTTTGCGTATCGCGCGCCAAGTCTCGAGTAGCGGCAAAATGATCTGTGCCAACTCGACATACCCCTCCAGCAGTCTCTCTACGTTTGCTTCAAACACGACCAGGCCGAATGTCTTCATCAGGCCACGGATCTGGTTGGTCAACTGTGTTGTCATGGACAGGAGCTGCGTACGAGCTGCCACCAAAGACCGGATCAGCATCGACTCGAAAGACTTGACCCTGACGGCCTTGTAGAAGCCGGTTTCGGCAAGTCTGGCCAACCCTTCGGCATCGTTTGCGTCGGTCTTGTTCAACGTCGCGCCCAGGATCTTCTGCGCGTGACGTGCCTCAATGCAGATCGCTGGAAGCCCCTCCCCCTTTCAAGACATGAAAGAACCAAGTGGCAAGGGGGCCAGTCTCGAACACAACGGACTGGGGTTCCGGAGCATGTTTGCGTACTGTCTGTGCAATAGACGCAGGATCCGAGCGGCATTTTCCACGCCATATTCGATGGCCGTCTTCCCGGATGGCAATGGCAGTGTCCTTCAACGAAACGTCGAGCCCAATATGCTGACCCATTCTCAGTCTCCATCAGTTGCTTCAAACAAAACCCCTTTTGGGTCACGCTCTGGATCATACCGAAGGAAAGACATTCCGATGCCATGACGGGCCACGGTCGAAGCAGGGCGATTACCCCATGTTCTGCGACCCCTCCAGCCCCTGGCAGAAAGGCACAGTCGAGAACACTAACCGACGCCTTCGAAGGTGGCTGCCCCGCAAACGCGACATCCGGCAATGCACAGATCACGATATGAAGGTGATCTGTGATCGCCTCAACAACACGCCACGAAAGTGCCTTGGATGGAAGACCCCAGCCGAGGTCTTCCGCGAAAAGATATTGGAGGAAATGCGATAACATCCCTACCCTGATCCCAACAAGAGTCGCGGTTCACGTATCGCTCACACCCATAGCGCGCACTGCAAAGGTTTAAGCAGAGGGACGGACGAGCGCTTGTCTCACGGTCTTTAGAACGCACAAATTGCTCTTGCAACCAGCACGGTCCTGTTCTCTAGTATTTTCACATTCATGAACAACGGTGTTATCCATATGCAGGTCAGCGTCCGCGATAATAATGTCGATCAGGCTCTTCGGGTTTTAAAGAAAAAGCTTCAACGCGAAGGCGTTTTCCGCGAAATGAAGCTCAAGCAGCACTTCGAGAAGCCTTCTGAGAAGAAAGTTCGCCAACAGGCCGAAGCGATCCGCCGAGCTCGCAAAGCGGCGCGCAAGCGCTTGGAGCGTGAAGGCGTGATGTAGCTCTACCGAAACACATAACTTAGAAAATTGCCTTTAGGCGTGAGTTCCCATTTAAAGCAAATGGCTTTTTTTCCCGAGTGGGCTCAGTAGTTGACCTGCTCGTAGCCATATCTGCCCTCGTAATCCCGCCACTCGACGAACACCGAACGGTGGCGGACGCTCGGACAATTGTCGCCCCATCTCTCCAGCCCTACATGATCTTTCGGCAAGGTTCCAATTGATGAACGCTGCCAAGAGAAGTCTCCTTGTACTCCATAAGTTCCAAGTACAACGATCGCGCTCCGCTCGCAGTCCCCCTCGCTGCCTGCCTCGTATTGTCGAGCGTGACGCACATCAAAGATTCGTATCGAACGCACGAATTTAAACTCCGGACCGCTGATGTCGATGTCGGCGCGTTCTTGACCAAGCGTAATAGAAAAGTCACTCCTCTTATCAGCCGTTTCAACCCTTTCCGCCGGGAACACGCTCGTCGATGACAGGCCGACTTCCTGAGATGGGGCAACGGTAATCGTCTGGAGCAGCGGATGACGCGGTCTATCGAACAGAATGTCGAAGATACGGCCGCCATCTTTACCAGTGCCATTGATGTCATGGGATGCTCTCATCGGACAACGCCATATCTGCAACGGAGGCTCTACCGGCCAGGGTGTTATTCTTCGAATGAATTTAGCGCGGGCTCGTGAGCATGGCGCTGACGCGGGCCAGCCGCCCGAGAGACAAAGCAGGATCGCGCAATCGATCGGATAAGTTTGCGCCCTACTCCGCTCGACCGTTCCGAAAAAAGATGTGGAGCCAAGAGCGACAAGGACGACGAAACGAGTAAGCGCTTTGGGCATGAGTACTCTCCTACAGTTTTGGCAGGTTGACGGTCTCTCTGGATATTTTATATTCATTACACCAATAGTATATTTTTGAAAGACCTGCTCCGATGACTATCAAGGCCTGCTAGTTTGGGTATGCTCGCCGCCACTCGAAAGCGCTTCGAGGTACTCGATCACTTTCACTGGTGTCGACGATTTTGCCTCTGCCAGCACTTCGGGATGAAGCGGCGGCTCGATAGAACCGGCAGGTACCTGCTCGTCCAGCCAGAGCACCGACAACTCAGAGGAATTCCACAGGTATACCCATCCAACCGTGCGCTCCCGATCATTTCCAAACAATCGGGCTATGGGCTCTGCTTCTTCTTTCAACAGTCTCACCACGTTCTTCATTCCAGTTTGCAACGACCGAGCAGGATTTCGATCACGTCAGCCATTTTCTGGCCCAGTGGATGGCGATCGAATCACACTGCCTGTAGTTGCACTGTCGTGAGCCGCGAATTCACGATACGAAGCGAACGCCAGCGAAATAGAACGAAACGAACAACGGTACGCCCTTGATAAAAAATGGAAAATACTTTGTTCCTCCGTTGGATGACGGAAGTGACTTTAAGGAGTTGTTCAGACGGTTGAGCGCGGCCGGAGCGGGTCGGCCTACTGACAAAGATGGGATACCCTTGGGACCGTGGACACCCGAGCTTCTTGCTACCGCAATCACTCAGATCGAAGCCAACCGGTCCGGGATCGAGCTGCGAACAGTGCAGCTTTGGTACCAAGACAACGAGAAAGGAATCAGCGCCGAGAACATTCGATGGCTGGCAAGGGTGTTTGGGTGTGATGATCCGAAGGCGACCAGCGAGTGGCAGACGGAACTTAGTGTGGCCCGGGCCCGATTGGTAGCCAGGAGGCGAGCGCTGCGTGCGGGGTCAGACGGCCACGATGCGCATAGTCCTCCAGATACGGTTCAGAACGCGGCAATCGATGTTGGTACCGTGGTTCCGTCACCGTTGGCGCACAAAAGTGATGTTATTTCGCCGAGGCCGGGATTTAGCCTGGCGAGGACATCGGAGGCCGTGTTCAACCGGGGATCCCCTTTGGATTTGTCGGCATCGGTGTTCGCAGGGGCCGTGGCCCTTGGATTTTCCTCTTATTTTTTGGGCATTCACAGCATTGTTTATCCGCAGGCGAATGGTGTGATTAAGCAGGTTGGATACCTATGGGCGCCGAACTGGACACTCCTCTTCATGGTGCTCATGCCGCTATACTTCGTATTCGTGCGCGATTTAGTGGTCTTTTGGAGAGGCGCAAGGCGGTCACAGTTAAACCTTGAAGGTGAAGGGATCGCGAATGACGACATGTGGATGCGAAAAGTCGTGGCCTTTTCGGTGACGTATTGGGCAGCCTTTCTTGTTTGCTTACCTATAGCTACTGTTCTTCAGTGGATCGATAGGTGTTTAACCCCATTACTGACTCGCGATGCTGGCAATTACCCGGTGGAATGGGCTCGGTTGGCGATTGAGCGCCCCCACGTCATTTCGATACCGGAGGCGGTTGCGTTCACCGGGTTCGCCTATCTCTACATGGGTGTGGTATTTTATCTCTTCTTTGCGGGCTCATTTTGCTCTTCACAATTGTATACGATTTTTGGGAACTTGGACGAGATCCTGAACCTGGGGTAGATGGAGAATATCACTGGCAGTCCAATCAACTCGAACTCAAAATCATGCGCGGGATTTTCCGGTGCTGTATTCTGGGACTCTTGATTGCCTTATGCATGAAGCTCCAAAGCACTTTTATGCTTTCAAGTGAATCGACCATGGCGGGTTGGTTGACTCGCGATTTCCTGTCAGTCTTGGGAAATCATGAGAAGGCAAGCGACTGGTTCGAATACAGCATGCCGACGAACTATAGCAGCCTGCTGATCGTATTGGCGACCTGCACTGTGTTTTATATGGGCTTGTTCGAGTCCACGCCGCGTTGCGTCAGCAAGGAGACATTGGACATGGTCGAAATCAGAGAGAATTGGAATCATGTTGGCGCTCGTCGCCCTGCTGACCATCGTCTACGTCCTGATCGGTGCAATCGCTGGTTTCTCGATCTTGCTGTGCATCGGGCTGCTGTCTGCAATCTACGGCCTGATTTATCCAAGCATCGATACATGACGGGCGACTGACCAAGGAGACAAACAAAGTGTATCATAGCTGGCTCGATCGTTGGGATGAGCGACGCGCAGAGCGGGGGACGAAGTAAAGAGGCGGACAGATTTCGCTCTGGACACTGAACTTGCCTTCCCTGGCTCCGGACATCCGGCAGGTATCGAGGCCTTCTGTCAACTTGCAGACCAGGCTGTTGAGGACCCAACCTATTTCGATGAACCGGGTAACAACGACTTGGTCGTCGAACGCAAAGGAGATTGGGCCAAATTTCCTTCAGGAATTTCTACTGACGTCGCAGAGAACAATCTCGTCTGGGCGAAAGTAACAGAAAGCAGATCATTCGATAAAGCTTTGGTTGTGTTTCACCATTGGAATGCAAGCGCGCGGTATCAACAGATGGCGAACTTTTTCTCCCGGCGTGGGATCACGGTAGTCGAGATGGCACTGCCGTATCACTTCGAACGTAGCCGTCCCGGCGCCGATTATGCCGACTACATGCTAAGCCCGAATCTCGGACGGACGACTCAATCCGTGAGACAGGCGGTATGGGATGGTCGAAAGCTTATACGGTGGCTAAAGGAGCAAGGTTATAAAGAGATTTCTGTACTCGGAATGAGTCTGGGTTCCTGGGTTGCCGGGTTGATTGCCGCCCATGACAAAACTGTTTCAAAAGCTGCGCTATTTCTCACGGCCGGAAGTCTTGCGGACATGGTGTGGACCGGGCGCGCAACGCGAACGATTTGCGAGAGCCTTCAACCCGTGATCGAATTGGGCGACCTCAGAAGGGCTTGGGGACCACTAAACTTGGTAAACCATGCGCATCATCTGGCGCGGGACAATCTCGAACTTCAGGTAGTATTGGCCAAACGAGACAAGGTGGTGCTGCCGGAGCTTTCTGATAGGCTGATTCAAGGGCTGAAGCACGCCGGGGCCGCGCCCAGCATATTGAAACTGAATTGCGGCCACTATTCACTGTCCATGCCGCCCTACATTGTGTCGGCCGGCCGAAGCGTGGCTCGCATGTTGAAACCCGGCCCCTAAGCCGCTGACGTCGAGACTGGAACGGGTTCTCGGCTGAATTGAGCCCGTAGCCCAGTTATCGAATTCGGAACCCGCGACTCGGGCCAAAAGTTTCGCCCCGAAGTTATCGGTGAAGCGAGCCCAAGAAGCGCCCATATTCCTCGCTGACTTCGCGCGCTTCCTCGAAGGCGCGAGCACGCTCCTCGTCGAGGCAGCGAAAATAGTTCTGTATGTCGCGGAAGTAGAGCTCGAAGTCATGACGGAGGATGGTCACAAATTCCGCGACAACCTTCTGATCTCTTGGAACAAATGGCCGAGGCGGAGGGATGCATGGTTCGGCGAGCGCCGGACAACCGACAAGCGAAAGCAGACCGAATGTGCGCATCAAAGGCAGGATGCGCAACCGAAGATAGCCAAAGCCGCTTAAATCCTTGAACGAGCGCATGTTACGTGCCTAAAGGTATCGGATCAACGTATACCGCAAAAATTGTAATATACTATTGCGGTCATAAGTATACTATCGTAACTCTGGGCTTCAAGTAGGAATGCCTAGGGTCGCGCCATTGGAGAAAGCGTGAGCCGGGCCATGAACTGGGACATTGAAGCACCAAATGTGGTTACGGAAGCCAGGTTCCGCGAGCTCGTGGAAAGCGGCTACGGCGCAGAAATCCTGTGCCAAGAATCGGCACACAAGAAAGGCCCCAGCTATTACGGGGTCTGGATCATGCGTGTGGTCTCCAACGAAGGCGTGGAGAAGCTGCTGGTCACGGCCCGTACTCGGACGACCTATAACGACATCAAGATCCGCGAGTTCAAGACGATCTCTGGCGTGGTGTCTTTCTTCATTGGCCTTGGTTTTGCGCATGTCGATCTGCCGCTTGAGGCGGGACAAGCCGTACGCACAAACTTGCGCCGTCAGACAAAGACCCATCAGACAAGGGCGCTGGCAACTAGTCTCGTCTGTCTCTGGCTGGTCGCAGCACCTGCCTCAGCGCAAATGGTTCTTATCATGGAAAGCGACGGCTCTCTGACCCCGTCGCGGTCTCAGAGCGGTTTTGCCCGAAACTACAATGACGGCATCGGTCAGGGTTCGGCCTCCGATGGGATCGCGATCTACGGAGAGGTAGAGGCCGAGCAAGAGGGCGTCCAAGTCGCGGCCCTTGCCCGCCCGACTCCGCTGCCCCGCGCCGATGTCCTCTCCGGGATTCAGACCACGGCTTTGCGCTATGCCCGCCATCCTGGCCTGCGTCGCGCCGGGCTTTCCGTGACGGATTGGCTGGCTCTCTATCGAGCCAATATCGAGGTTGAGAGCGCCTATCGGCAGAATGCGATTTCAAGTGCAGGTGCCATTGGCCTTGGCCAATTGATGCCAGCGACGGCGCGCGATCTGGGCGTTGACCCGCGCGATCCGATGCAGAACCTCGACGGCTCCGCCCGCTATCTTGCGATGATGCTGGAGACGTTCGGCGATCCGCGGCTCGCGCTCGCAGCCTACAACGCTGGCCCGGATGCGGTCCGCCAGTATGACGGCATTCCCCCTACCGAGAAACCCTGAACCACGTGGCCCGTGTCATGGCCGTCGTGGCCCGATTGGAAGGATCAAATTCATGATGTCCCAACCTTTTTGGAATTCATTCCTCAAAACACTTATCGGCAATGTCACGAGAGCGCGCAGCGCGGCAGTGCATTGGCGATACCGCTTTTTCCAAACAAGTTGGATTTCAAACCTATTCGTCGCTGCGCTCGCCTCTTCCTGCTCGTTGCGGAACCGCCCTCGCGCAAAGCATCGATCTCTCACCGATCCAGAGCCTGTTGCAAGGGATCGTGGATGCGCTGACCGGCCCGCTTGGCGTTGTCATCGCGACGCTCGCTGTGCTCGGCGTCTTCTTGAGCTGGTTCTTCAACATCATCGATCTGCGTCAGGCGCTCTGGGTGCTTGTCGGCATCGCCGGTGTTGCTGCCGCTCCCACCATCGTTGCCGCGGTCTTTGCCGGTGGCTGAGCGCTCGCCCCTCTTTCTCGGCCTCGTGCGCCCGCCCAAGCTTCTGGGCCTACCCATCATGTACGCCATGGTCTGGCTCTTCGGCTCGGTGCTGCTCTTTGTCTGGGTCCAGCACATCGCGGTGCTGGGGGTGGCCGCCCTGCTCTACCCCGTGCTGTGGAAGGCCGCGGACTGGGACCCGCGCTTCATCGACGTGATGATGACAGCGCTGCAGGAAACCCCACCGACGCGCAACCGCTCCATTCACGGCGGTGACAGCTATGCGCCCTAACAATGCCTTGGATGAAGCAATCGATCTCCGCACCATGACGCCGGACTGGTATGCGCGCGAAACACGCCTCGCGCATATGCTGCCCTATGTCAGCCTAGTCGATGACCGCACCGTGCGAACGCGGGTGAATGAGCTTTTTCAGTGCATCCGGCTCGATGGGGTCAATAGCTACACGACGGATGATGCCTATCTCGACAAGGTGACGGCGCTTTTCGCCCGGATCATCGCGCAGCTGGGGCCGGAGTTCAGCTATTACGTCCACAAGGTCTCCAAGGCGATCACGCCGGAGCTCGAGCCCATACGCGAGGAGAGTTTTGCAGGAGTCGTTGACCGTCTCTGGCGCACGAAACTCGAAACCAGCGGGTTGCGCGACAAAACCCTGACGCTCACGGTCATCCATCGCCCACCTCCCAAAAGCGTCCTGCCCTTCCTCAATCGCAGCGCCCCTAATCGCCTCAAGGAAGCAACCGAGAAACGCCTGCGCCGTCTCGGCGAGGCCGTAAGCGTGTTTGTGTCAGGCCTGACCGAGCTGAACCCGCGCGTGCTGACTTCCGAGAGCGGCGAACTCATCGGCTTTCTGGGCGCGCTGAATACCGGCCAGGAATTGCCGCTCTACCCCGCAAACACCTACGGTTTTCTGTCCTTCAATGTCGCCAATACCCGCGTGACGTTTCAGGGGGATCACTTCGAGCTCTCGGAAGGGGTCGTCGGACATCGCTACGGCAAGAGCTTCACCATCGGAGAATACTCGGAAGGCACCTCCTGCACCATGTTCGACATGCTGAACCTGCCGGTCGACATGATCGTCACGCATTCCTTCACGCCGATCAATTCGAACCTCATGGCGGGCCGCATCAAGCGGCAAAAGCGCCAGATGCAAGCGTCTCAGGACGCGGCGCTCTCGCTGATGGAAGCCCTCGACATCGCCGCCGATGATCTCGAAGCCAAGCGCCAAAGCTTCGGCGAGCATCACATGGTCGTGACGCTCTTTTGCGACACGTTCGAAGAGCTGCAGACCCTCAGCGCGGAGATCGTGAACGCCGCCGCAACCGAAGGCGTGAAGATGATCGGCGAGCGGGTCGCCGCAAAGGCCCATTACCTCAGCCAGCATCCCGGCAACCAGCCCAAGCGCGTGCGTGCCAGCGCCGTCACCAACCGCAACTTCGCGGATTTTGCGGCCTTCCACCGAACACAACTCGGCAAACCCGCAGCACTTACCCCCTGGGGCCGGGTCGTCACATATTTGCCCACGCCCGAGCAAAGCGCCTACCGGTTTTCCTATCACGAGCAGGGCTCGCCCGACAAAGAACCGACCAGCGGCCATACCCTGATCATGGGACGGCCTGGGTCGGGCAAATCGGTGCTTTCGGCCTTTCTAATGACGCAAGCCCGTCGCGCAGGTGCCCGGATCTTCGTCTTCGATTACCGTCTTGGTATGGAGATGGCGGTCCGCGCCAATGGCGGGCGCTACGCGTCTCTGAACGCCGGTCAGCCCACGGGCCTCAACCCGCTCTGGACAGAGACCGATGCCCGCGGCACCGCCTGGCTCTCGGACTGGCTTGCCACCTTGCTCTACCGCGCTGACAAGCCCCTGACCCCGGCGCAGACCAACCGTATCCAGGAGGTCGTGCGCCAGAATGCCCAGGCCACCAATCCGGCCCTGCGGAACTGGCGGGATTTCGCGTCGCTTTTTGTGTCCACCGATGATGGCGGCGATCTGCACCAGCGCCTGCTCGAGTGGACCGAAGACGGCCGCTACGGCTGGATCTTCGGGCAGAGCCTCGAGGACACGTTCTCGCTCAAAGGCGATGTGGTGGGCTTCGATCTGACAGGCATTCTCGACAGCGAAGCCGACAAGGAGCGGATGGCGGTCCTGTCCTATCTCTTCCGCCGGGTCGAACGCGAGATCGAGGACCGCCGCCCCACCATCATCGTGATCGACGAGGCCTGGAAGGCGCTCGACAACGCATATTTCGCCGAACGGCTGTCGAACTGGCTCGTGACTGCGCGCAAGCAGAACACCGTAGCGGTGATGATGACGCAATATGCCAGCCAGCTTGAGCGCACCCGGACCGGCAAGACCATCGTCGAAGCCGTTCCGACGCAGATCCTGCTGCCCAATATCCGCGCCAGTGCCTCGGATTACGCCATGCTGAACCTCACGGAGAAGGAGCTCGACGTCCTTCTCAACACGGGCAGCAACAGCCGCCTCGCACTGATCCGCGACGATCAGGGCTCAATCGTCGTTGATGCCGATCTGAGCGCCCTTGGGCCCAATCTCACGATCCTTGGCGGCATGGAAAAGGGCGAAGCGCTCGTCGGCTCCGATTACCGCGACCGCCCAGATTTTTGGAGGCTTTCATGATTCGTATTCTTATCGCTTTGGCTGCGCTCGGCGCGCTGGCCTCCTGCACCCAGTATCGGGAGCCGCAGGCCAATTGCTTTTCCTTTCTCGCCTCGACGGGAGCGACAGCCCAGGATTGCCACTTCGCACCGCTCGGCGCGCCGGAGGGCGACGTTGAAGTCTAGCCTGCCTCATATCCTCGCATTTTGCCTGCTGCCCGGTCTCGCCTTGTCTCAAGGCGTGCCGACCAATGACAGTGGGCTGACCGCGCGTGACATCGTCGAGACTGGCGATCGCGAGGCTGACTTGGCCGTTCAGGCCGACAAGCTTGCCGTGCGCGAACTCATCGCCGAGATCGAACGGGAGCAACTGGAAACCCTCCGACGCATCCTCGATGCCCAGACCAGCTTCGGCGGTCAGGGATTGCCGGCTATGGTCTCGGGGCTGGAAAGCGGCAGCGGGGATCCGGACCGTTCCGTCGAGGCCGTCTATGGCAATGCCGAAATCGATCCCAACCCCGGCGGCGCACAGATGTTCGGGGATGCCGCCGAAAACATTGAGCAACTCATCATCCGCGTCGCCCAGGAAACCAGCGGTTTCGCGGGCGTGGGCCGCGCGGGCCTCTCCCCCGTTCAATGGCGCGCGTTGTTGCAGGCGCTCATCTGGCAGGAAAGCCGCTTCACCATCGGTGCGCGCTCGCCTGTCGGGGCCTTTGGCCTCACCCAGATCATGCCCGGCACGGCCAGCGATCTCGGGATCAACCCGGAATATTATGACAGCCCCTACCTGCAGGTGCATGGCGGCGCGCGCTATCTCGCAACGCAACTGAACACCTTCGACGGCAACATCATCAACGCGCTCGCGGCCTATAACGCCGGACCCGGTCGCGTGTTCGAATATGGTGGGGTGCCGCCCTTTGCCGAGACCCAGCACTACGTCCAAGTCATCCCCGAACGCTACAATCTCTACCTGAGCCGCATCGGCGGGATCGAAGCGCTTGGCACGATCGACCCCGCGCTTCTGGCCAATGCCAACCTCTCAATCACGGGTCATGGGGCGGCCTTCTATGGCAACAACTCGCCCGCCGCGATCCGCCAAGCCGCCCTACGCATTTCCGACATCGTCGAACGGATTTCCGAAACCGAGGACGTGCAGGAGAGCGTCGCGCTCAACACCTATGCCCGCGCCGAACTCGTGCGCCTCGTCGCTGCACGCATCCGGCTTCAGGCGGCACGCACCCGCGTCCTTTCTGCCGAGGAGCTGGCCCAGGCCAGCGCTCGCATGGCCGAAGGCGCGTTCATGGATTTTACGATCAGGGAGATTGAATGATGGGACATCTGCTCTTGAGGACAGCTTTGGCCACGACATTTGGCGTTGGCTTGCAGTTCAGCGTCCTACCCCTGCCGCAGCACAAGGTGTACCGGTCGTCGACACCCAGAACATCGCGCAAAACATCCAGCAGCTGCGGCAGATGATCGACGACGAGATCCTGCAGAACGAGCAGCTGACGCAGCTCCGTGAACAGCTCGGCCTGCTCACGGACCAACTCGCGGAGCTGCAAAGAACCTACGAGGCCCTCACCCGCCTCGCCGAGCTTCCAGAAATCATCCGCACCGAGATGGAAGACGAACTCAATGGCCTACTCGACCAGGAGTTCGGGGACATCCTCGCCACAATTGAGGCGATCAAGACGGGGGATTTCTCGGGCCTCTCGGGCTCCGGCGCAGGCGAGATCGAAACCCAGATGGACCGGGTGCTGGCCGACCTCGGCTTTGACGAAGACACCCTCTCGGAAATGGCCGCGAGCGGCAATCCCGGGGCCAACCGCGTGGCGACGCAGGCCACCACCGGCGCGCTCGTATCAGCCGCCGCCCAGAACAGCTATGAAGATGCGGGCCAATCGCTCGAGCGGGTAGACCGCCTTGTCGGGCTCATCGACGACATGGAAGAGCTCAAGCAAAGCGTCGATCTCAACACGCGCGTGACAGCTGAATTGGCCATCGCCCTGGTGGCAATGTGGCAGCTGGAAGCGATTCAAACGGTGGGCGATGGCACGGGCGGCGTGATCGATGCCGCCACAATCGCCGAGGAGCAGCGCTTCATGGATTTCACCTTGCCGGACCTGCGGGCCGAGTGATCGCGGAGGCATGACGGGTGGCGACTGAACAGGAAATCATCGAGGAAGAACTGGTCTACGGTGCCCTGCGCCGTGAACGGCTCTGGCAGCGTCTTGGCCTGATAGGCCTTGTCTTCGGCATCATCGGCTGTCTGAGCGCGGCAGCTGTCTCGATCCTCGATGTCGATCCGCCCCCCGTCGTTGTCCCCTATGATCCCGCCACCGGCTTTGCACTCCCCGAAGCCTCGGTGGGCGCTTCCTCGGTGACCGCCAACCAGGCGATCATCGAGGCGGAAGTGTTCCGCTATGTGACCGACCGCGAGGTCTACAACCAGCTCGACAACGACCTGCGCATCCGCAGCGTCCTGCGCCGCTCTGACGGGGCTGCCGAGAGCGGGCTACGCCAGATCTGGAACAGCGCAAATGAAAACTATCCGCCGACCGTCTATGGCCCCAATGCCCGGCTCGACGTGGAGATCCTCAGCATCAACCGGATCGGAACCAACCGCGCGACGGTCCGCCTGCGCAAGCAGCTGACCTCCATCAACGGCACCCAGACCGGGCTCTTCACCGCCACGCTTCTCTTCGAGTTCCGCCCCGAAACCCGTCGCTCCATCGATGAGGTCTGGACCAATCCCTTCGGCTTCACCGTCCTCGAATATTCCATCCGCTCCGACAGATTGGAGAACTGACGTTGTTGTTTATAAGATCGCTTATTTTTGTCATTGCCCTGTTGCCCGGCCTCGCCTCTGCCGAAGCCATCCCGCGCGGCGGTCCCAACGACAGCCGGGTGCGCTTGGCCACCTACCAGGAGGGTCAGGTCTACCGTCTCAGCGTGTCGCTCACCCATGTGACCACCATCGAGTTCGGCGAGGGCGAAAGCATCCGCTCGATCATCGCGGGCGACACCGAGGGCTTCGAGATCGACGGCGTCCCGGGCGGTCAGGCCTTCGCGATCAAGCCTGTGGCGCGCGGGGTGCATACCAATGTGACAGTCTATACGAACCGCCGGAGCTACTACTTCAACGTCCAGGAGGTCCGCAGCCCAACCTTCTACGTGGTGCAGTTCCGCTATCCGGAGGACGATGCGCGCCCGACCCGGGCCATCGCCGCCCAAGCGCCGAACTACAACTACGGCGCCAGCGCGCGGACCGAGTTCACGCCAACCCGCATCTGGGATGACGGGACGTTCACGTATTTCGCCTTTCCGAGAAACGCACCTGTGCCAGCGATCTTCCGCTACGCGGGCGACCGTGAACGCACGGTCAACACGCAAACCCCTGAGGACGGCGTGATCCGCGTCAGCGGCGTAAACCGCCAATGGGTCCTGCGACTTGGCGAAGAGGTGGTCTGCATCGAGGCGATCCCGCCCGCGGAGGCCGCCTCATGAGCGATACCGAGAATACCGAGCTGGAAAAGCGCCTCGCCGCCCTTGAGAAAGGCAGTGCCCGCGCCCCCACGGCGGCACAGCGCCGGTCGCCCCTTCTCGCGCTGATCGTGGTCCTCGTCATCGGCGCAGGTGGTGCCCTGTTCTATCTCCTCTCACAGCCCGACGAAGAGGAAGCCTTGCCGACGGCCACTCCGGACGTCTTCCAAAACGAAGGGGACGGCTTTGGCGCTATCGAGACCTTGCCCCCGCCCGAGCCCGAGGTTGTGTTCGTCGGACCAGACCCCGTCGAGCCCAACGCGGAGCTTCTGGCGCAGATCACCGCCCTGCAGGCTCAGATCGAGGAATTGCGCAACGCCCCTGAACCGGTCGTCGAGGAAGACACCGCCGCCGCAGAGGCGATCGACGCGCTGACCGCTCAGATCGCTGCGCTACAAGCCGCCTCGGAAGCCGCACAGCAACGGTTCCAGGACGAACTGACGGCCCGGGATCGCAACCTTGAGCAATTACGCATGGATCTGGAACTGGCCCAACTCGAGGCCAGCAGACCCCAACCCGCCCCAGCGGGTCCTACGGAGGATGAGCTGCGCGCACGCGAGCAAGAGCGACTGCGCCGTGAGGAAGAAGCCCGGCGCATGGCCGAACTGGAGCGCCGCGCCGCGGAGGAACGCGCTTTTCAGGAGCGGCGCATCGTCTCGCCCACCATCGCGTTTGGGGGCACGTCCGGAGCGAATGAAACGGCTCTGACCGAACGCACTTTTGGCGAGGTGACGGATTTCGTGCTGAACGGGGCGCTGCCCTCGACGGTGACGCAGGCTGAAGTGATCGCCAATCCCTCCAACACCATCATCCAAGGCACCATGATCCAGGCCGTCATGGAAACCGCCCTCGACAGCTCCCTGCCCGGCCAGACCCGTGCCGTGGTGTCCGAGGATGTCTACAGCGTCGATGGTGCGCGCCTCTTGATCCCGCGCGGATCCCGTCTCATCGGGCGCTACCGCTCGGGCGTCGATATCGCGCAGCGCCGGGTCACCATCGCTTGGGACCGGATCATCCTGCCCGCGGGCCAGACCGTCCAGATCAGCTCTTTCGGGGGCGATGAACTGGGACGTTCCGGTGTCACGGGGCTCATAGACACGCGCTTTGCCGAGCGTTTCGGGTCGGCCGCCCTGATCTCGCTGATTTCCGCAGCACCTGGTGCCGCCGCCTCCGAGGTCCAGGATGAGACTGCCGCCGACGTTCTTGAGGACGTTGGCGATGATCTGGCAGATGCGACGGACAGCGTCATCGGCGATTACCTCTCCATCGGCTCCGTCATCTATGTCGACCAGGGCGCCCGCGTCACGGTCATGGTCGACCGCGATCTGGAGATATTCTGAGCCCATGTCGCTGAGCTATCTCGAAACCTCGCTTGACGGGATCCACGCCGCCGCTCGCGACGATGTCATCGAGATCTGCATCAACCCTGATGGCACCTGCTGGGGAGAATTCCAGGGCGATCACTTCATGCGCGCGCTGGACCAGAGGCTGACCGGCGTTCAGGTCAGGGACCTCGGCAACCAGATCGCCTCATCAGCCAATACCACGATGAGCAAGGACCGCCCCATCGTCTCGGTTTCGATCACCTACAAGGGGCGCCCGATCCGCGCACAGGTCATCACCCCGCCCGCCGTGCTCTCGGCCATGTCGATCAGCCTGCGGTTCTTCTCAAGCCTGCCACTCGAGGGCATCGCGCTCGACTTTCTCTACGGAAAAGAGCGCAAGCTCGAAGACCTGCGCGTGGAAAAGAAGCGCGCCTTGCGCGCAGTGGTGGCCGCGGGTTTGATCGATGATGCGCTCGCCTTCTGCGTCGAGAACAAACTCAACATGATCGTCTCGGGCGGCACCTCCACCGGCAAGACCGTGGCCGCGCGCAAGATCCTCTCTCACGTACCGGCCGAGGAACGCATCGTCACCATCGAAGAAGCCGCCGAGCTTCTGCCGACCCAACCAAATGCCGTGACCCTCATCGCCAATCGCGACGCGGAGTTCCAAACTGCTGACGTGCTTCTGACCGCTACCCTGCGCATGCGGCCTGACCGGATCATCCTCGGCGAGGTACGTGGCAAGGAAGCCATGACATTCCTAGAAGCAATTAATACCGGCCACGGCGGGTCCATGACCACGTTGCATGCAGAGACACCACAGCTTGCGGTTCAGCGCCTCGCGATCGCAGCGCTCAAGACCGAGATCCCGATGACCTATGCCGACATGATCCAGTACATCGAGAATTCCATCGACGTGATCATCCAGGCCGGTCGCCATGACGGCAAACGCGGCATCACCGAATTCTACCTCCCCGGCGCAACTGAGATTGGAATTTCCCCATGAAGACGTTTGAATACAATATCCTGTCCTTTCCCATGACCCGCAAGACCAGCCTCTCCGACATGCAGGCCAGCCTGAACGAGAAGGGCGCAGACGGGTGGGAGGTGGTGTCGATCAGCTCCTCGGAATTCGCCAATATCGGGCACACCGTTTTCCTGAAACGCGAAACCACACCCGCTGAAGCCACGGCATGAGGCAGGCGGGCTGTACTCTCGTACTGACTGCGCTGGTCTTGGGCCTAACGTCGGCACCCGGCTTCGCTGAGCGCAATCTCGTGCCGACCCTCGAGCGCAACTTCACCGTCTGTCCAGACCGGCCCGCTGAACCTGTCTGGATGCAGGAGATCCCCTTGCGCCAAGCCTATCAGCGCGTGTTAGTTCAAGACATTTACCGCGCACAGAACCTCGAGCGGATTGTTGAGATCGGCAACTGCGACTGCGCGACCCGGTTCCCGTCCTGGGACGCGGCCGAGGCCGTGTTTAGTGAGCGCCACGAGAGCAACGAACGATGGGAGATGCTGCAAGCCTCGGAGGGCTACAACCGCCGCGCCAACGCCGCCCGCCCTGCAGCGAAGGCAATCTGCGACGCCGCAGGCAATTGGTAAGGCTGATCCCCGATGAGTGTCGTCACCTACTTCGTTGAAACCTCCCAAGCCTATCTCGACACCGCCGCTGAGACCCAGTTTGGCGCGGTTGCGGCAACGGTCGGCACGCTCCTGGTTTTGGGGACAACGCTGGTGGTGATCCTCGTCGGCACCAACATGATCTATCAATATCGGGCCATGGATGGGCACACAGCCTTCTGGCTCGCGGTCAAGATCGGGCTCATCGGGATATTCGCGACCAATTGGATGCAGTTCAACGCGTTCTCGTCAGCCATTCTCTATGGGATCGACAGTATCGCGGGTGCGCTGGTAGCCTCCGTCGGCGGCGGCAGTCCGGGGCCCTCTGGAACTTTCGCCGAAGAATTCGACCGGCTGATCGCGGAACTGGGCAACTATTTGAACGCTGCCGGGTCCGAACTGAACTGGATGGCCGGCGCCATGCTCGACATCGTCGGTGTTCTTCTGCTCTCAATCCTCGGCGGACTGGCCGCCTTCATCCTCGTGGCCTCCCGACTGATGATCGCGCTTCTGATCGGGATCGCCCCGGTGATGATTTTCCTGACCCTCTTCGAGGTCACCAAGGATTATTTCGCGCGCTGGCTGTCCGCGCTGATTTCCTTTGCGCTATACCCCATCGTCGTCGCAGGCGTGTTCGCAACGATCACAGGCGTTTCCTCCGCGCTCATCGGCGAACTAGGCGATCCCGAAGGGGCCTCAAACATCGGCGCGCTCATCCCCTTCTTCATGATGGTGCTCATGGCCAAGGGCTTCATTATCGCCACGCCCTTCATCGTCCGCGCGATCTCCGGCAACATCATGATGCCCGCCCTCTCCGGAGGTCTCGACGGCGGCTACAGCTTTGCCCGCGCCGCCATGGGAGGCCAGCAGGCCTACAATCGCTACCTCATCGGCGGGGCCAGTGGCGCAGAATACGCAGCCCTCAGGGCGCGGCAGTTCTTTGGCGTGCAGCAGATGCCTGCAAGGCAAGGCATGGGGCAGACGGGTTCCGGAGGCGGCACAGGATCCACTGACGCAGGGTCCAAAATGCTGGCGCAGCTGGCGAGACTGGGTCGACTTGGACGACGGTGACGGCGCTAGCTGGACGATAAAGAGTTGATCAGCGCCATGGACCAGTTTTCGCAAGAGCGGTCATTCGCGACACCTCACGAATCAGGATGCCTCAAGCACATGCTTACGTCGGAAAACTCGCACTTGCTCACACATTTCACGACAGTTCTGGCATGTGCTCGGCAATCAACGCGTATGTCAACTGTTCACCACGCTTGCTGAGTTTCTCGATCCACTCCTCCGGCATTGTAGAGAAGTCAGTAGGATATCCATGTACGTCTTCTCGTGAAACGAGATCCGATGGCGGAAACGCGAGGCGGGAGTCATCCTGGCCGAGAAAAGGCATGGCAAACCCCTTAATCTGTCCTGACGACTTCAAATCGAATAGACGCTTCACGGCTGCGTTTTGAGCCCTGTCGAAGATGCTCGTGAACGTGCTTGTAAGGCGCGCCATGAAGAATTGGCTCGGTGGATCAAACCGAAGACCGTATCCCGCGCGGCAGCAGATGATTGTGTCCACATTAGAGACGTTTAGACTTATGGAGGAATCTCGATCCGGCCAAAGCGGCGCAAGGCCCAAGTTGTCATATGCCCCGCCGTCAGTCAGGGTAACGTGTTCCTCGCGCCGCGATCCGTCAGGCTTGTTGAAGGCGAGACGTTCATCAAGCGCTGGCAGAAACAACGGATATGCCGCAGAGGCCATGACTGCATGTGCAAGAGTCGTCTGTGAACCGGCAAGTTCTCCGAGACGCCAAGATCCCGACTTCTCCCGCGAGAAATAGAAAGCCGAACCCGTGCGCAAATCCGCGGCATTGATAATCAGAAGTGGGCGCGTCAAGGGCAATTGCCGCAACTTCTGACCATGAAAGACATCTTCGTCCAAGACCCTACGCAAGATCGTCGTCCTGCTCGCAAAACGCGGCATGGGTGCGCGCAACTTTTCTAGGCTCCAGCGCTTTCGCGCTGTCGTTGGCAGTAACAGAGCAAGGAGGCGCGGTCCGGTCGCGATCGCCAAGATGGCGACGTTGATCACTCCAAGAAGGGCAGCACAATAGACCGCTCGCAGGCCTTCGGTAGTTGTGAACACTTTACGCAAGGCGGGGCGAACCAAACCGCGGGCAAGTAATGATCGCACTTTGGTCTCGAAGACCGTGAAAGGTTCGTCATTGGCCGCGTAGAGTGCGCCAATGACGCTTCCCCCGGATACCGTCGAGATAACCCGAACTTCGTCAAGAATCCCCAAGTCATGCAAGGCGCGCAGACAGCCCAGATGAAACGCAATGGCACGGGATCCACCGCCTGAGAGCGAGAGGCCGATTGCGGGCTTACTCATTGACCCGATCCGTCAGCCAGCGGAGAAGGTTCTTTATTTCGGCGCATGAACACAACAGCGAGTTCAGCCTGCCCGGCAATCAACATCAGTCCGGGCAAGGTATCCATGTCAAATATGGTGGCGAGCCAATTGATCTGGGATAGGTCCGTAACACTCGGCATCACCCCCGCCAGTGGCGGGTGTGAATGCCACTCACCGACGTAGCGCAGCTGTCCCTGTGTCTCGGCCATAGATCGGTCGATCATCTGTTGGACACCGCCGGTGCCCCGGACGAACCCGGTCGGCGATCCGATGCTGTCAGCAGGTGCTTTGGCGGCATCGGCAAGGTGTATTTTCCGCGCAGGAATGTCGACGACACCCAGCAGAATACCTCCGGTCTCGTTCGGCAGGCAATCATCTCGCATCGCGGCGATGCGTGAGCGGAGTCCGCCATCGAGTGCGACCTGCCAGCCATCGACATCGAAGCGACGCACATCCTCCGCAGGATAGGAAACGTGCCGGACTTCGCCGCCCGCTCCGAGTGACCAGATGCGAATGACCCCATCATCAGAATCGGCGGCCCGTCCCAGACCTTCCGCAACCAAGCCACTTAGGGCCATGACGCGCGATTCAGGGATCAGGTTTGTGATGGCACGGCAGGCGCCAGTGTAGGCGAATGTCCGTACCGGGGTTTCCAAATGACCGGCGAGAGCTTCCTCGCGGACGATGTGCCCCAGATACTGCGCTTCCAGATCGCGCAACGTGACGCTGCGATCTTTCGGTTCGGCCAGTAGAACGGCGGCATCGCCCGCCGGGCTGAAAAAGATGCTGAACCGCCGAGCCTTGGAGTGATGGTCAGAGAGGAAGCGCTCAGCCAGCAAAGAAGCGGATGCATCCACGATGATATCGGCATCATCGAGCGCGCGATCAACATCGTCATTCCGCTGCCCTTCGACCCCGATCTGGGCGGTTATCGCCGTGGCCACAGTGTCTTCATCGTCAAGTATGCTCGCCAGCGCCCCGGCAAGCAATTCAGATTTGCGTCTCGTGACGTCGCCGCCGAAGCCGACATGACGAGCAAGGTTGTGTGGAAGCAGGACGTCATCGTCTATCACCGTCCAGCAAAAGCGCCCCTCTCGGGCAAGACAAGGAGCGACATGGGCACCGATCGCGCCCCCTCCGACGATCACAGCTTGGCGTTCATCCGGGATGGTGCGGCCCGCAAGCCGGGTCGCAAGGTCTCGGTCAAAGGTAGCGTGGACTTCGACCGGAAGCACGGCCATCGCGATGAGGGCAGCCTCATCCACAGCTCCCGCAGTCAATGCCGGAACGAAGCCGGCGGCACCCCCCTGATCCCTGCTTTCAACCTTGTGGGCAATTCCGAGCGCGACCGCGAGGTCACCAACCTTCTCAGCAGTGACAAAGGCCCGCATATCGGTGCCCTGTTGTGTTCCGTCTGGTGAGGCAATCGGCATCTCGACGATCACGGCCAGGCAGGAATTGATCCGCGCAGCATTGGTCTGCGCGTCGTTCAACCAACCAGCGAGGCGCGTGCGCAGGTCGGCGAACAGGTCGATCCCGCGCACCGTAAGCAAGTCGGCAAGGCTGCCAAGATTACCTGGCGCGAACGAAAGCCGCACCATCTGCGCCGGAAGCACTCGGTATGCTGCCACCGTCAACGGCAAAGCCAGTGTGCGCCCCTCCAGCTGGGAACGCGGGACCACGCGCATCAGCGTGCCCGTGTCGTCAGGGACAGCGACGAGATCCTGTGTGTTGGCGTTATCGATCAACGCACGGGACATAATGATGTTGTAGCCGGTCCCGAACATAAGCGGGTCGACCGGCTGCCGGGCGTCATGCAAAGCGCCCTCGGCAGCTCGCCGAAACCAGGCAAGGATACGGTGGACAAGCTCGGCCGGTGTCCATGTGAGGCGCGCTTCCGCCCAACTTCGGTTATCGATACAGATCGCGCGGGTGATCCTTCGGCAGTGAGATTTTGGTGGGCAGTGTCGGGAAAATCACTCCGCAACACGTAGACGAATGGCATCGTATCGCCGCCAGCGAAGCGAACGCCAATTCGTTCTGTGCGCCGGATTGGCACGACGCTCTGCTGCGGTCTGCCGGTCCTGAAGGTGAGTTCTACAAGCTCACCGGCCCCTCCCCTGCGTAGTGCTAACACGGCAGCGAGCTCGGCGGCATGCCGGTCGACAAACCGCGCAAACGTTGACGCTGCCGAAGAGGTGAGGTCATCGACCTCGATCACTTCGTCGAAGGATGCGGTGAGCCAGGCTTCGACGTCCATTAACCAGCCCTGGGCGACGCCGCCGCGGCGGTTCCAGCAACCATCGGCGCGGCAAGCGCAAGGGCGAAACCAAATGCCGTGATCTTGTATGCGAAGGGCGTAGGGTCACTCTTCGACGGGTACTCCATCGTCACGATGAATTCGCCGTCGTGCGCCACAGTGATCCGACGGTGATAGTTTGCAGCCTGCCGGTGCGGGGGCTGGACGTCGTCGTCGGCCTTCGAACCTTTCACTGGGATCGGCCAGGACGGAGAGATGATGTCGCTGCCGGGTTGGCGCTGATCCTCGAACAGCCACTTGACGTTGGGGTCAGGGACAGTCTCGTTCGAGCCACGCTCTGGCCCCAACGACTTATAGGAGCAATGGTGCGGCAGCTTCATCAGATCCCAAGCGAGCCTGTCCTCATTGCCGTGCTTCCGGCTAACCTGGATGATCGCAGCCAGCGTCTCGTAATTGACGTCTGAGGCGAGAAGCAGCCTCGTCTTCCGGCCGCCCTCGACAAAGGTGGCCTGCATGACGATCGAATCTTCGTTGCGGTCGACGACAGTGTTTTCATCTTGTCGCCAGCCAAACGGGCAGTGCACAAAAAACTCTACCTTCTCTGGTCCAGTCAATGTGTACCCAGGCACGAGTTTGCCAGCATCCACAATCAAGTGCTTGCGGCTTTCAAAGTCGATCCCTTCCGCCTCCATCCAAGCCTTCAGCCGTTCGGGGCGAGAGAACACTCGAATACCCTTGCCCTGACGCAAACGGTACCGTGCCTCCGCACGGACCAACCGCGCATCATCCTTCAAGTTCTCTTCAAGGATTGCCGCTGCAGGTACCCAGAGCTCCCTGATCTTTACGCGACCCTTGCCTTGGTAGAGTGCAGCATGATCCAGCCAGAAGAAGTCACCGAACCCCTTACAGTGATCGGCGTCAGTGTGCGTGATGCAAACCGCATCGAAGTAGTCGCGGCCCGCTTTATCCAAGTCGCGGCGAAGTGTCGTCGGCAAGTCGCAACGCTGGTCATCCTCATCGCCGTCGCAACGCATTGCGGCGAAGTCGATCAGGATCTTGCGCCCATCGGCAAGGTCGAGGCGGGCGGTGTCGGCGTTGCCGAGCGGAAAGAAGTTCACCAGAGCCTGCATTTCACTGTCCTCATATTTTTGCCCGAGCAGATTGGGCAGTTTTTTTGACCTCCAGCCCCGTGCTGGAGTCTAGCCTTTCGGCGGATAGGGATCGTTCCCATAGGAATTGGCATCGCGGATCTGGCCATTGGGCCGATGGATGACGACCTCGCCTCGCTCTCGGATCGCCGTGGTGCGTGCGGCCGCGCTCGCCTCTGCCTGAGTCGCATGCGTGGATCCGACCCGGGTAGCGCCCTCACGGCGTGCAGCCCAACCATCCCCGTGGCGGACCACATGAATACGCTTTGACATCGAATTCTCCTTATTTTCCTGACTCGCCTCAATTCGAAACTGTTGACCCCGGCCCTTCGGCATGATTCAAGTGTTTCACAGACTGGTATAGGCCAGAAGCCTCGCCAAGTAAACAGTCGTCGCACCACTAATACCAGTCTACGAAACACTAAGGAGGGCACATGAATATCAACGAACTCGCCCCACTAGTCTTAAGGCGACGGGAAACATGGGGGTTAGGGCTGCCGCGAAGGAGATCGGGATCAGTCCGACCACACTCACGAGGATCGAAAAAGGGCATGTGCCAGACGTGGGCACGCTCAACAAACTCAGCGAATGGTTGGGGGAGGAGCCTTCGAAGTTCACGGGCGTTGGAGACCTTCAAATCGCATTCAAGAACAGAAAAGCCGTCCCGCAAGCGACCGCCCTTGCTCTGGCTGAACTAATCACCCAGGCTTCGCGACAATTCGAACAAGACGTCGATGCTCGAGGACACTAAGTGGCATTCAGACGAGGGTTCAAATCTCAATGTGAGCGGCGATCGGTCGAGTTTCGAAAACAGTTTGGCCTGTCGGATCACGACGCGCTGTCTGCCGACCGATTGGCAGAAGAGCTTCGAGTAACTGTTTGGTCCACCGATGAAGTTGATGGGATATCAGAAAGCGCAAGGTCGGTTCTGAGCGACGAGACTGATCAATCGTGGTCCGCCCTCACGATGAGATTAGGCGCGGCCCATCTTGTCGTTCACAAACCGGTTTCATCTAAAGGTCGTCGCAACAATGTGGTGATGCACGAGCTGGCGCACATCATCTTGGGCCACGAACTCGCATCAGCCTGCATCCTAGAGGACGGCTCGCTTGTCCCGGGAAACTTCGATCAAGACCAGGAAGACGAAGCCGACTGGTTGGCCGGCGCCTTGCTGCTGCCCCGGCCCGCCCTTTTGTCTATTCGTCGCCGTCGGCTCTCAGACCGTGACGCTTGCAAAGAACATCTCGTCAGTCCGGACATGCTGAAGTGGCGGTTTCGGATGACGGGTGTAGACTACCAGCTTTTGCGCCGCCACACGTAGCATTCTTTGCTCCCACTCCAAACGAAGGTCAGCTTTCGTTCCGGATTGCCAATTCATTTTCGGTTTCCACGAAAGCCCGATTCCAGTCCTGCCCGACAGACAGACCAAGCTCGCCAACCTATCGAGCAACCAGATTTTCACCACCGTCCTCTCGCAGCATCGCTTCCATGTCGTCCAAGCCATCGACGGCGGAGCGCATCTGCGCCTCATTTACTACGCTCGCTGCCTCTGCATCGGCGACCTGGCTCCCAAAATCCATCTCCATCTGACGCTGTTCCTCGGCGATGACGGCTTGAACGACGGGCGAGGTTTTCTTTGGAACGCCGTCAGTTTGTCGTGACAGTTGCCCCCAGACGCCTGAGCTGAGTTTTCCACGACGGCTTCAGGTCCACTTGGTCCGTTCGCAGGCGGCGTCATCGGCATGGCGCGCACACTCAGCGGCAGCTTACCCTGCGACCCACCTCCCCCCGGCTTCGGAAACGGCAACTCTCCCGTCTGTGCCGCATGGATCGCCTTGAACAGCCGATCGTCAAAATATTGGATCCGCTTCGCGCGGACCGGCATCTGGGCATCGATGACCATGACGATCTCGTCGAGCGGTAGGCGGCGCGCCTCATCCTCGGGCAGGAGAGAGCTTTCTTCGGTCCGGGTGGACTGGCTGCGTCCTTCAAAGGGGTTCTTGCCGATGGACTGGGAGCGCGTGACGACGGTCTTCGTGGTCTTACCGACCGCCTTGCTCAGCTCTTCGACGGTCTTCTCATCCGAGGGCGTGAGATAGAGCTTCACGCCCGCATTGCCCTGCAGCGCGCGACGGGTGTTCTCGCCGTAGATTTCATCGAGGGCGGGGATGGTTTGGGTGACCACGGCTAGGTGACCACGATAGGTCCGCAGGGTCTCGATGCTCTCGACCACGATGGGCATCTTGCCCAAGCGATTGAACTCGTCGAGCATGATCATCACCGGCCAGGGCTCATCCGGCCCGGGATCCTTCTCCTGCATCGCCGACAGCAGATCAGAGAAGAAGAGCCGGATCAGCGGCGCGAGGGGTTTGACCATCAGAGGCTGGACCACGAGATAGACCGAGAAGGGCTTCTTGCGGATTGTCCGGAAATCAAAGTCCGAGACCGCTGTCGCCTCATCGATCGCCGGGTTCTGCCATTGATCCAGTCCCGAGGTCATCAGAAGCGAGACATAAGAAGTCAGCGTATCGTTGTTGGTCGAGGCCAACCGGGTGAAGATCAGCTTGGCGGCCCGGTTGTCCACCTCGTGGCCCCGCGCGAAGTATTCCTTCTGCTTGTTCCCGCCCGAGGCCGCGATGCGATAGATCTCGCCCAAGGTCGGGCGCTTGCGCTGGAAGGCCAACAGGCCTGCCGCCACGAAGAGATCGATCCCGCCTTTGAGGAGGCCCTGCACCCGGTCGTTGTCGCTTTGCAAAAAGAGCGTCGCCAAGAGCTGCAATTCCATCTGCTGGCGGGCAGGATCTTTCAGTTGATAGATGCGCAAGAGCGGGTTGTAGCGATGCGTGCGCTTGCCCTCCCAATCGGTGGGGGCAAAGCGATAGACCTTGTCGCCTTGGGCTGCGCGGTGTCGGGCCGTGGCCTCAAAGCACTCGCCCTTCACATCGAGCGTCACGGCGGAGCCTTGCCAGGTCAGCAGGTTCGGAATGACAAAGCCCGTGGTCTTGCCACGGCCCGTGGGCGCCACGATCAGCGCATGGGGGAAGACCTTGGAGCAAATGTAATTGGCGCGGGAGCCGGGCGGCCCAAGTTTGCCGAGGATGAACCCGGTCCCGGGCGCCCCGAAGAACCCGTTGGCCTTCATCTCGCGCGCGGTCTGCCAATGGGTCTGGCCAAAGCGTGTGAGGGCGGACCCTGAGAGGGCGAGGCTCAGCATCAGGCCGGCGGCGGCGAAGCTGCCGACGATCAGGTGAATAAGTTGCGCGTCCTCCGGGCGGCGATCGAGGATCGCCAGATAGTTCTGCGCGATATAGGCAAAATCGATCTCGGCCCCGAAGCCGAGATCCTGGTAGGTCAGCACCGCCGAGGCAATGGTATAGCCCATGGCCCCTGTCACCAGCGTCACGAGCAGGGCGCCCGTGGCGATCCGCGCTTTTCCCATGGAGGCGCTCAATGGACCTGTCCCCGCTCGGTCTCGCCATCCACGTCTGTCGCGCGGTGTTTTTCATACTCGGCGTCGGCAAGTTCGTCGACCACCTGGCGCAAGGCCTCGGTGTTGGCCGTCGCCGCATTGGATTGCAGGTAGACCTTGGCGACATAGAGCCGGTCGAGACGGTCCTCGAGAACCTTGTCCAGCGCATCGGCATCGCCGGATGTGAGCCGGCCCAATTGGCGGTCATCCAGTACCCGCGCGATCTCGCCGCGGAAGGCGTCCCGCTCCGCCTCGGTCTCGAAGGGCGCGGACAACTCCCCCGCCCGCTCATGGTCCAGGACACGCGCAATCTCGTCTGCAAGGCGGTCGGCACGGTCAGACAGCGAAGCAGTTTCATCGCGGGCTGCGAGGGGTGTGTCGCGCGTTCCAGACCCAAGCCCGTCGCGCAACTCGTTTTCGCGGCGGACCTGATTGATGACCTCCGTGTCACGTATCTCGACGACGGCCGCATAGGTGGCGCCAAGCCCGCGGGCGAGGTGGGACGGCATGTCCGGATAGCGCGCGCGCAAGTCATCCGTGACAGCATCGGCAACAGGAGTGCGGGCATCGCGACCCTCCATGATCCGGTCGACCTCGCGGGTGATCTCGCTGGCGCGGGCCGCATCGGTGATGGTCTCCCTGTAGGGCTCAGACCGGTCAATCACATCGCCAGGGCGTGCGAGCAGATCCGGGTGTGCCTCGAGATACGCGCGCTGCTCCGTCTCGATCCGGCGCTCCGCCCGTGAGACAACCTCCCAGTCCCGGTCCTCGATCTGCTGCGCTGTCAGACCCTCGGCGCGCATCTCCTGACGGATTGTCCCTTCCATCGCCCGCACCGCGTCCTCGTGATAATGGAACCGCTCGCTGATCGGTTCCGCTTCCACGACGCCGTCCCGGCGCAGCACGTTTTCCCGTTCCAGAAGCGTGCCAAGCGCGACATGCACGTCATTCAGGATGTCGCGCGCCTGTTCCAGATCAGCGCGGCGTTCGAGGTTCAGATCGCGCGCCTCGGCCACCTTGGAGAGGTCATCGGCGATCCATTGATGCTCGAGCGCAGCATTTGAGGCGCCCGTCTCGATCCGGGCCACCACTTCCGATGTGCTGATCCCGGTGCCCCGCAGGGCCGCGTCGATCCGCGACCGCAGTCGCGGCTCTGCGAGGCGTTCGAGCTGGCTCTCTTGGATGTTTGCCTCTGAGTAGACCCCACCCTCCGACGGCACCTCAGACAACGTGCTCGAACGCAATCCGAGCGGCTGCATGTGCTGGACCTGCGTCTGGATCTCGATGAGGCGTTTTTCCAGCACGGGACGTTCCGAGTCAGACTTCTCGGCGATCATGCCCTGCACCCGCGCGAGCTTTTCCGCATAGAGACTTCTCAGATCCTCGAAACTTTGATCTTCGGCCATATACACATCTCCTGTTCGGTCCACCTGCCCGCCATGCGCCAGCACCTCGCCCGCGCGGAAGAGTGCCGCGGCAATATCCTCGCGGGCCTCCCGGGAGGCTTCCGCGGCAAGCGAATGGTAGACGGTTCTGGTGTTAGCGATCTCCGCCAGCGTCCGGATCAGGTCCTGTCCCACGCGTTCGCGCTCGCGGGGCGCGCGCCCCTCTTCTTTCGCGGCGTAGACCTCGCTGGTCCGGGCTGGGTAATGTACAGCCCCGCGATCCACCCGCCGCGTGGCCTCCAGGCGCACGCCGTACTTCTCCGCCTCCTCGACCATGGCGAGGCGGAAGTCGTCATAGTTGAAGCGATGGGTGCGCCCGAGGAAGAAGAACTCGCCTTCTTGCGACCGGCGGTTCAACACCAGATGCGCATGGGGGTGATCGCGATCCTCATGCACCGCGATGATGTAGTCGAAATGCCCCTCATCGCTCTGGAAGAACCGTTCGGCCACATCCGTCGCGATGTCGCGCACATCCTCCCCGCGCGTGCCCACGGGAAAGGACATGAGCATATGGGTGGTCTGTCCCAGCTTGGGTTTGAAGCCCGCGTCCCACCGCTTGGCAAAGCGTTCGGTGAGGTCCTTGATGTCACCCGCCTCGAGCTTCGTCTTGCCATCGAGGAACCCGCTACTGTCCACGATATGGGTGGACTTGGTGGTGAGGTAATCGAGCTGATTCATCAGCTGCGTTTTGGTGTGCGTGCCCCCGCCCCGGATCGCCTTGAAGACCGCTGGCCGGTGCCCGGCTGCCGCGCGCACAAGCTGGCTCTGCTTGGCGACATGCAGCCCCTGCATCGAGCCCCTTATCCGGCTCCAGCCGTCCCGGAAAACCTCCCCGGTGACCGCGTCAACCGCATCATTCAGCCGCATGGGCAAACTCCCTTAGCGCGGCCGTAGCCTCGAGCTGCATCGCGTCGCGACGACGGCGCAGGAGCAGATCGATCTCGTCAGCGGAATCGAGGATGAACCGCGCCAGCACGCGCATCTGCGCAAGGCGCAGTTCGGTGAACTCGGCACTCATGCCGCCATTCGCCCCCTGCCGCTGCCGGTTGGCCCGCGTCATCTGCTTGGCGATCTGCGCGACCCCGTTGCCGACCTCGTGCAGCGAGGCGCGGTAGCGCGCCATCTCTGCTGCCATCTGCGCGTCCGGAACGAACACCCCACCTGCCGCCTGAATGAGCCGCCGCAGCCCCTCGGCCCTGCTCTCGATCCCCGCCTTCGCCAACACCTCGTCGAGCGCCTCAAGCTCCGCAGCCGTGACCTTCACACTGACCGCTGAGACCGGAATTGCGGCATCCGTCTGGCGCTCGGCATCGGCTTTGAGCGTGTACTGGATCGCCCGCGGCGACACACCAAACCGCTCAGCGAGCACCGAGGTGGAAATGCCTTCCGCAGCCTCGCGAACGATCTCCATGCGCTCCGCATTGATGAGGCGTTTTGAGCGAGACATGCGAAGAAAGACCCCCTATTTCCTGCCACCTTCCACCAAGGCTGCCCCTACCTTACGATAATATACCAAGCTGTCAATTATATACTTACGTTGCCTTCAGTCTCAGGCAGCCTTGGTGTCCGCTTCCCCCGCGGCCCGCAGGGACGCGGCTCTGCCGCCCTCACCACCGGGCGACCCACCTGTCCAATGGGTCCCCTTCCCCAGCACCGCCCGAGGGTCTGGCCGAACACGCATGTGTTCGGACGGAACCGCGGGCGGGCGCAAACCCCACCGACAGGGCGGACAGGCAGGGTCAAGGAGGGCCAGATTTGGCTTGCCAAATCTCTGCCGCAAAAACCGGGAGGCCCTGGCCGATAGGTTTTTGCGGATGGCCCCCTTGAGGCTGACTGGCCGGTCTGTCGCGGCCTGATCATTCCGGGGGGGGTGCGTCCGTTGAACGCGCAGCGACCGGAAGCACGGCGAGGTCGCTGCCGGCGATCACCCGCGCCGGTGACGGCATCCCTGGAACAGGGACAGGGCCGCCTGATGGCGGCCCATCCTCGTCAGAGGATTTAGTCCTGGGGATCCTTCGCGCTCGGCGGGAACATCACCAGCTCCGAGACCGCGACGGGGAAGTCGAGCTTGAGGCTGAAGAACTCCGAGCCATCCCCGTTACGGGTGTTGCGGAACATCGCACCCACGCGCTGAAAACGGGTGCGCTCCTGGCCATCGGTATCGGTGAACTTGACGGGGACGGTGGCGACGTAGTGGTTGGTCATTTGGGTTACTCCTTATTGCGATGAGGATCACCCAGCACGGGGGCAAGAGGACCGGTCGCAAGCGCAAATGCGGAGGGTCCGCGGCCCCGCCATGGAAGCCGTATTTGTGCTTGCCGAAGCGTGAGCTGAGGGCACGGACGGGCCGACCCCGTGCGATCCACATCTATGAGCAAAAAGGAGTGATCCGGATGACCCTTGCCATCACGCCGCAGCCATCCTCCGCCGATTCTGGCCGAGGTGCTGACGGAGCCCGCCCACGTGGATGCGATGTTCCGAAACACCACCCGAAGGTTGTACAGGTCTTCAGCCTCATGTGCGATGTCTCGACCCCTCGGTTTTGCGCTGCTGACGATGTGCGAGGTGCGCACCATCCCCAGCCCATACCGATGCGGATGGGCCGCACTCTGACGGGCTGGGTAGAGGGATGACGGTGCTGGATGCCGTGAGCTGCCGATCAAGTGTGACCGATCGCACGCGCCATGAGACATGACGAAAGGGCCGCGCCAAGCACGACCCCGTTACGGCCATCACGCGCCCAAGCTGTCGAGCATCCCCCTGGTATCAGGCATTCGCTTCAGCGAGTTGCCGATGTGCTCCCGCCAGCGCGGCCCAACCTCCATTGCGGTGGCATAGGCCCGAGCCAGATCATCGGGCCGGTCCTCGGCCATCGCTTCGATAAGGAAAGCCGCCTGCTCGCGGTCCTTCGCGGATTTCAGGCTCCCTGCCCCATCGCGGCGCCGGTCGGCAATGATCAGTTTGTGGACTGCATAACGCTCCGGGCGGGGCACCTGCACCAGAACGCCGGATCTATAGATAGCCGCCGCGTGGATCGGCTCAGCGATCAGGAAGTTGAGATAGTTCAATCCTTGGGCGTTCACGCCCAATGCTGGCAGATCACGGATGGTCTCATCTCCGAACGCCGGTGTGAGAAACTCGACCAACTGGCCGCTGCCACCCTGGGCCCATCGCCATGTCCGACCTTGGTCAAGAGCTGGCAGAGGATCGAATTTGAGCGCCGAGAACGTCTCGGCAAGACCCGGGTCGACCTGATCCTGCAACGCAACGCTGAGCTTCTCGAACTGCGCGATGTCGATGTCGCCAGTATTGG
The DNA here is from genome assembly GCF_029870955.1 of Sulfitobacter faviae. NCBI lineage: Bacteria > Pseudomonadati > Pseudomonadota > Alphaproteobacteria > Rhodobacterales > Roseobacteraceae > Sulfitobacter > Sulfitobacter faviae. The sequence goes on from NZ_PGFQ01000003.1 coordinate 105,836, forward strand.
CCATACCGCCAATTGGCAGACGGATACCAAGCTCGCCTTCATAGAGGCGAAATGCATTGGTTCCGACGATGGTGCCACCCAAACGGAAGGTTCCGGCTGCGGCCATGGCTGACAGGATGGAACCGGTCGCCCGGTCGATGGGCGTCATGCCTTCCGCACGCAAGAGCCGGACAAGCCGCGACCGTTCCGCCTGCCGATCCTTGGCCGTTGCGCGCAGCTCTTCGATCCGGTCGATGCGCGCGCGCGTCTCGTCGCTGTCTTCGCCGATATAGATGAACCGCATCTCCGTCCCGACACGGCGAGCGGCATACCAATAAGCCTTATCCCCACGCTCCTTGAGCGTGGGCTTGCCTTCGACACCGGACAAGGCGTCGTCCTTCAGAAGACGCACCAGGTCGGTATAGGCGCTCATCGCGATGCTGCTGAGTGGGGTCATGCCTATCATTTCCAAGTTTTGCTTGGCATTCATATACCTATCAAAACAGGAAATTGCTAGGCAAAGTGATTTGGAGAACGTCCACACCCATAAAAAACGACGAAAGGGCCGCCCGAAGGCGACCCTCTCTCTTCAATCCTGCGACGCCTTCTTCGCCGGGTCCGCAACCCGCATGACCGTCAGGCCTTTCGCTTCCGCCTTCTGCCCGAGGTTCAGCGCGACCCCGTTGCCGCCGAAGAGCACAACCCCCGTCGCCGCGAACTTGTCGTCCAGCATTTCGTCGTTGCACTTGAACGGTGCCGCCCGCCCATGCGCGGACCAACGCGGATCGAAGCGCGCCTGCGCGACCCCGCGTGCCCGGGCCCATCGTGCCGCGATCATCTCCGCCCCGTGCTTGCCACCTTTGTGGCAGAGGAAGATCTCCTGGTTGCGGTTCTGCCTGATCCGCTCGCGAACCTTGTCGAGTGTGTTGAAGATCACATCGACATCGGTCCAGTCGGTGGCGCCTGAGACAATCAGGGGCACCCCCTCGACTTTCGATTTCTCGGCGGTTTCGCGATCATGCTGTTCGAGCAGCTGCCGGGCCTCGAAGACCGCCCCAGTCTCTTGCGCCCGGACACTCGCCCGCGAGCCTGCCGCCGGGATGAAGGCGTGACCCGTCTCGATCTCGTAGCATTCCGCCGCCGCCTCGCTCATCACCTCGATGGCGCTGACAATCTCGCGCAGCTGCACAAAGCGCGCCTGCGCCTCTTCGAGTGCGGTCTCGGCGATCTCCGACCCGTCGTGGGACTTTGCCAGCGCGCCGATCTTGTCCGCAGTGCGGTCGACCTCCTTGCTGAGCGCCACCTTGCGCCGCTGCAGGATCGTGGCGAGCCCATGGGCGAGCGGTTCGATTTCTGCCTCGAGCCCAGTCCCGCGCAGCGAGCCAAGCAGAGCCTCGAAGCTCTCGCGGATGATGCGGTCGGTCAGGAAGTGATCCTCCGGGATCGGCAGGTGCGCGTCCTTCTCGGTCAGTCCGAAAAGTTCGATGGTCTCGTAGGTGTTTGCATTGTCGTAAGCCATGTCTGGTCTCCAGTATTCGGTTGTGGAGCCACCACGTGAGTGTGGGGCATGGCCGAATGCCTGGTTTCCGAATCTGCCCGGGTCAGGGACGGCGCAGCCGCCGGCTTGCCGGGCGCAAAAGTTTTCTGCGTGCAGCACCCGACACATGCGCGCCCTCACACACGGGACCGCCCCCTGCCACGGGCACCGCCCTCGCCGAAAAGTTTTGCGATCCTTGACGCGGGCTGATTTGGGGGCCATCCGGAGGATATGCTTCCGCACTCATGTGTGTGTGTGTTGACGGTAGGTTTGACCGACCTGAGCAGGCAAACGGCCTGACCGGACGCGGGAGACGGATGGAGCGGCGGGATCGTTTTGCCGCGCAAAACAGACCAGAGCGCAATCCGGCGGAGCGGCTAGGGAGGGACGTGCTCGCGAGGCGGGCAAACCGGGACGCCAAGCGCAACGCCGCGGTGAGGCCGCATGGCCGAATGCGCGACGGACCGAAGGGCCGTTCTCCCCTGCGACTTGGCGTACCGAGCAGGAGAGGCAGCAAGGCTCTGGCCGAGGTTGATGTGCAGGGGCTACGCTTTAGGCTATACGGATTACTTCTCCAAGCTTGCGACGTGATCGGACAAAAACCGGTCATTCGCTGCAAATGCGAGGCTCTATTCTCAACGTTGTGATAGCCGGCATTCAATCTGAAAAGCCACAACTGAGACAAACACCTCAAATCGCTCGAATGGACATGTTCATAGCACGCGAAGTCACATGCCAAGAAAGGGGCGCGCATGGCACCATCGGAGGTATAGGTGAACACCCTATGAGCGCTTCAAATTCACCATGATATCGTTGGACCAGAATGGTTTTCCCACCGAGGAAATTATGTCGCGGTCATCAAGCCAACCGACAAGTTCGCTGTTTTGATTGGTCCTCTTGAGCGTAGGACGCGCATATCCAGTCTGGATACTGGAATATGGTTGAGGAAGCTGCGCCAAGACCTCACGAACCTGGGACTTGTCGAGCGTTTCGTGGAGAAGGTTGAGCAACTGGATCTGCGTGCTGACTGGCTCAGCGTTCACGATAATTGCTTTGACGATATCAGCAGTAAGTACGGGCAAGGTGGAACTTGTTTCCAAAAGGATCGGCCCGACAATACCGGCTCGCTCGGGAAGGCTGGGAAGCAAGCTTAGATCCATCAATTCGATAATCGCGCGTTTCTCACCATCAGAAACATCGGCACCAAGCAACCGTTCACGGAAGTCGTCGTCGATCGAGAAAGCACTGGGGTCCTGAAGATACGAGGCTATGTTCTCAGCGACAAATGCCGTCTGAAGATCGACTTCCCCCTCAAGTGCGGCCAAATTCCCAGCATCGAACGTGATACGTTGCTCTTCGATTAGAATTCGGCGCTTTCCGGTACTGACAGCTTCCGGGAATTTTTTGAACTCTTTTGGAAGTGCCCGAACATATGCCCGGTAAGTCTCATCTTGTAGATTATCTGCTTCGATCAGAAACTGACGAAGAGGATAAGCTTCCTTTGTGTCGGGTAATGGAACTTCCAAAAGGGCTGAGCGAATTTCATTCTTGCCAAGAAATTCAGTAAGAGCAGCGCTATCAAAAACCTCCGACTGAATGAAACCAAGACAATTCGACCACGAAGGTGCGATCTGGGCCCCACGAACAACAATACTCTGATATCGCTCAGGTACGACGTCGAGCTCTGGTAACTTTTTCACTTGGCGTAGGACGAAAGTTTCGACGGCTTCGACATCAAGTGCATCTCGGTCTAACACAGCCAATATCGCTTCGACATCCTCTTCGACGTTATCGTCCATTTCCAACAGCACGTTTGAGAAGTATTCAGCAAAATCGCTTTCCACCCGATCGAGTAGGGGTTTGGCTCTAGAATTTCGAATCCTGGAGTAATGCCGCTTACGCAGGGCGGGTCCAGTTTCTTCTCCGAGGATAGAGCCGAAGATGTACTCAAAGTTCGCAGCGCTCAAATGGTAGTGGCCAAGCTCGTACAACGTCTGGACGACCTGTGGATATTCATTGATCGCAGCAAGATCCTTCGTCTCGATTCGCAGTTCCTCGAGCTTGGCTGGGTCGACTCCTTCTAGAAGGTTGAGGATTTCATGGATATTGTCAGCCACGAACGTGCGGAGCTCAGCATGCTCTTCCCGCTCTCGAGCTAGAAGGGCAGGCGGAAGGTGTTCGATTATGCCCGCGATGTGTACGACTGCGGATGGATCTTCCATTGCCGCGGGGACAAAACCCCGCCAAGCCTCGACCAACCGCTTCATGAATTCGCCAACCTGCGATCCTGACGCATAGTAGGCTTGGAAGAACTCTTGCTGGTTCGGAAACTCATTCGCGAGGTATCCGAATACCTTCCCGAGCCGATCTTTGTTCTCCTCGGTCTCCAGAAGCGCGTCAATGAGTCGGACGTTCAGTGCATAATCGAGGCCGAAATCGTCCTCCCTCATGCCCGCAATGACTTCACTTGGGTTATCGATCGGAAATCCTGGTTCTGGTGTCTGGAAGGCTCTGATCTGGATCAGGAACTTGTTGTCGTTTGGTGATAATCGCCCCGAATGGAACAGGGACGTGTATTGGTAGTAGCTGTCGTCGAGATAGCCCTCCAAAAGCAGGAAACGGGCGAGCTCGCCGCCGTCACCGAGTTCCTGGAAGAGGCCCTCAATCTCTTGACTGCTGGACCGCAGCAAGACGTTGAACTTGCTCGTACGAATAGTCTTGATCTGTTTTCGCAGATCGGCAATTCGCCTGACCGCAGCCTTTTTCTGTGAGTCCGCCTTGTTCTGTATCGATTGCACTCGATCGGCATAGGTTGCTTCTGGATCGATGCTTGCTTGCAAACCAGAAATGTTTTGTTGGCGTCGGCCTTGGTTGAATGTGTTATAGTAAATGCTCTGTGTATTGATGAGCTCATCGAATTCTTCGTACTCGGATAGCTTGGCAGGTGCCACAAACTGTTGTCCATTCCTACCGACGCCGGACACATTGGCTGGTAACGACTCTAGGAGCGCCATCGCGTAGATCCGTCTAAGCTCACGGATGTCCCTCGGGACCTGCTTTTCAGCCGCTTCGATGCCGCGTTCAAGCTGCGCGATCTCAGATCGATGACTTTGTTCGCGAGCGGCGATGAGTTCGTCCTTGCGCCCCAAGATTCCGGCAAGATGTCCTTCGCCGCGGTGGAGCCTTTCAAAATCCCTCGGGTAGACGTTCTTATAGATCAGCACGGCAAGAAGTTTTGTGGCGTCGAGAACGTTTTCGCCATCTGTTTCCAAGTTCGCGACGTAGATCGCGTACTCGTTGAAGATGTTGTGGATGAGGCGAAGGTCACTTAGATAGCGCGACACTTCGCGTAGGAATTGCTGATCGAGACTTCCGTCCAACTCCAGCCGACTGCCCTGCGCCAGAACCATATCGATCGAGTTCGAACTGTTGATGATTGGAATGACTGGGATGATGAACTCGAAGAACTTGGTCCGGTCTGTATTAACAAACATGTCGTCGCGTAGTGCATAGAGGAATCTAACCTTACGCTTTACTCCCACATTGCCGTTTACGAGACTGTTGATCTCGCGAAGAGTGACAAAGATGTCGGAATCCTCGAAACGATCTAAATCCTCCACGACGACGAGGTCGTATCGAGTCGACTGGAAGAAGTATATAATCTCATCAAGGTGACGATTGAGGATAGAATCCTGATCCTCCGAGGACGGCCTTATTTCAATGTCTTTCAGCGAGATGCCTTTTAGCGACAAGCCAAAGCTGGCCACGTAGAAGTGATGGATTGCAGACCAAAGAAATATCAGCGCGAAAGCTGCTATCGAGATGTCTAGCCAATTCGTGAAATCGAAGGGCTTGAAGTACGATCCGTCAAAAATCCCGTTGCGGTTGTGAAACGCATGCCAGACAGCGAGTATTCCGGAAAGAATGTAAAGTGAGCGGAAGATCGACCAGAAACTTGGCGATTGAATGCGTTTGAAGCGCGAGAGCGGCAGTTTGTCTGCATCTGCGCCATAGAGCAATTGCTGGAGTATGCTCCGCTCAATCTCCTGCCTGGTCACTGTGCGTTGTTCATCGCCTGCTTCGGGCAAAAAGGCGGCAAGCGAGATGTGCAAGGCCTTGCGGGGATAGGATTTCAGGAACGAACGGATGATACTGCTTTTGCCAGAACCATAAGGCCCAGTAAGAGCGATGTTTGAAACGTCAGGGCTCTCAGTCGCGAACGCCAAGGCGGCCGAATACACCCCTCCTTGGTCTGCTTCATCGGTGGGGGCAAGATCGACGAACTTCGCGGGCCCCTTTCCAGATGCAGATATTCGGCGCAACGTCTCGGCTAATTTGAAGAGCTTATCGGAGATCCAGAGGAAGATTTTGGCGCGACTTATATACATGAAAAACAGTCTACCATGTCCACAAAATTTTCCCAGCCAAGTTATGGACTTAGTCGACAACGCTAGTGAAATTCTGAAGCTTGGCGCGGCCGCAGCGAAATCGCGCTTCGTCCCGAGTCTGTGAGTTCGCTCATCTCCAGATTTCGCACGCGCGGCAAATGGCCGATAAGCGGGCTGCGGATGCAGCATCTTGACTGGTCGGTGAACGTAGGCATTGGGTCGATCACGTCTGGCGTACGGCTTCAGTCCAGATCGACGCCGCCGAGGCGCGGCGCATGTACATGCGTTCGGATTAGGAACGCAGCGCCCGCGCCCGCGATGGCGCCGAAGAGATGTGCCTCCCACGAGACGCCGGGTTGGCCCGGAAGAACGCCCCAGAGAATGGAGCTATAGAGGACACCGACCACCAGTGTAGCGCCCAGCGTGATCAATGAGCGATCCACGAAGCCGCGCGCGACGAGGAAGCCAAACCAGCCGAAGACCAACCCTGACGCACCGATATGGATGGCGGAGCTTCCGAACAGCCAGACGAGTCCGCCGCCGAGGCCGATCACCACTGCGTTCACAGGCAGCAAGGCCCTCTTGGTCGTGGCCACCAGCAGCCCACCCATCACCAGGAGCGGCGGCGTATTGGCCATAAGGTGCGCGAAGCTTCCATGCAGGAGGGGCATGGTGATGACACCATCCAATCCGCTGACGTGCCGGGGGATCAGGCCGAAGGCCGGGTTCAAGCCGTAGCCGGTGATCCAATTGACGACTTGGACCGCCCAGAGCAGTGCGACAAAAGCGGCAAGCGCCGCGGCGCGCTGGAAGAAGGCGCGCATGTGATCCCGGTTCATCATGTTGGCGACAGTAGACGTCACCACAGCACCTTCAACGGCTTTCGCGCGCTGCACAGGATGCCCCTTCCAGGAAAGGGGGTTTGAGGCGGCCAACCTCGGTAGGGCTCAAGCCAAGAGAATGGCTCCGATCTTAAACGGTGTTCCCAGGCCGCCGCGGCATGATTTCACGCTCGGGGCGCTTCAGGGCTTCGGCGTATTTACGGGCATTGTCGTCAATCGTGCTGTGCCAGAGCTTTGAGACAAAGGCCTGGGCGTCTTGAACGGTCATGTCTTTCAGCGAAGAAGACAGCACCATGAAGAGCTCATCCTCACTGATCACAGCGGCACGGTGCATGGCTTCCGCGTAGAATTCGGGGGCGTTCAGAACCTGCTCGCTTAGCGGCATCCGCGCGAGGTTCTCTTCCGGGATCGCCATGAAGATCGTGTCCTGCAGGTCGGTCAGATACGCACGCCGCGAGGTGGACACCGGCTTTCCTGCTGCCCTGGCCTCCAAATATCCCTGCCTGGTCTTGTCGAACTTCGACTTGGCAAATGACATGATGACATCGCGCTTTCGAGCGGGTAGCGCGAATCCGGTGCAGCGCTCGATATGGGCGAGAAGATCTTCAACCTCTGCCTCAAAATCAAAGCTCTCGAACCATGGAACCGTTACTGCTTTAGCCGCCACGCGCCCGCCCTCGATATTACGTTAATATATTATTGTATCGCATTTGCACCTGATCGCAAGCGAGTGGCGTCCTTCACGCAAACGGACACAGAAGAAGGGGAGCCGTGTTCCCACGGCTCCCCTTTCGGTTCAGATTGCCTAATCTCGCGCGCCGATCACGCGACCAGCGACAGCCCCGCGCCTGCGTCCTGCGGCTGCTCACCGCTGTCGATGAACGGGATGATCGAGAAGGTCTGGCCGCCGCGCTGTTCTTCGTTCTGCACGGCGTTGACGCGCAGGTCGCCATCTGGCGTGTTGATCAGCAGCGACAGGTAGTCATTGCCCGTGCGGCTGCTTTTCGCCATCCACGCCGAGCCGACGCGGATCGGTGTGCCCCGAGGCGAGCTGACCTCGATCCGGTAGTCGGGGTGGGTCTCCTCGGATTTGTAGCTGTTCTCGATCAGCATGAACTCCAGATCGAACATCATGTTGGCGATGTAGCCGGTGAAGGCGTTGTCGGCGTCCATGGCGGTGAGCTCGCCCGAGATCGAGCCGGATTTCATCAGGCCGTTCGAGACCAGCGGGATGATCTCAAATTCGCCGCTTTGGGCCGCACGCGCCTCTTTCGTCTGCACTGCGTTGACCCGGAACGGGCCGAGGCCGACATCGATCTGCATCGAGATGTAGGGGTTGCCGCTGGTATTGCCGGTCTCGTTCCAGGCCGTGCCGATACGCACCTTGCGGCCTGATTTGTTGACTGCCGTCACGTCAAAATCCGGGCTGCGTTCGGACATCTTGGCCCGCGCCTCCAACTGGATGGCGATATCGAAACGTGTCGAATGGATCATGCCGTTGTACTGAGCGGCTGCGGTCTCGACGTTGCGGGTGAGGGTTCCTGCGAACATGGGATAGTTCCTTTTGGATTGGCCGGTGCCTGACGTTCTTGCCAGCGCATCCGGGATTGCTTTCTCGACCCCTTGAGGGATCACAAACCAGAAAGCCTGCTTTCCTTTCAGCCCCGCCCACGGGTCAGAGCTGCCGTCCGAGCGGGAATGCCCCCGCCCCTCCGGGTGCTACGCCCCTCCCCTGCCCGTCTGGTCTTGATTGGCGGCCCGAATTTTCCGAGCCGCCCTCCGGTCGCGCGATGAAGAACTCTGCCTCTTTTCCGTTCAACCCGTGCCCGCCCCGGTCGGTCAGACCGATGCAGCTACCATTCGGCACATAGGTGATGAGGTATTGACCGAGCCGGTCCTTGTGGACAACGTAGCCGGCATTGGCCCAATGCACGGTCTGGCAGGCATCGACGGCGGCCTTGATTTCATCGAGTGTCATGCGAACCTCCTTACGAAGAATGGTGGGTAAACGCCGGAAGAAGCCCGATCTTCCAACCGGGCTTCTGTGCGGCATTCATTTGGCGAAGAGCCGGGACCTATCAGGCGCTTTGCGTGGTTGGCGTTGCGCGCGCCGCCATCCAATCCTTCAGGCCAAGAACCGTTCTGCCGTCGGCGACCTCGGTGGCCCAGGCAACCCTTGGGTCGCCGCAGGGCTCATTGCCGACATGCCGGTCGATATGACCATTGGCCATCCATGGCTCGGGCTGGATCCGGCGCAGCCAGTCCGCCATACTCGGGATACGGCCCTGACAGTCTTCTCGAACATGCTGCTCGCCGATCCAACGCACGGGGATCTCTCGACCCGCGCTATTGGTCAGGGTCAGACCGAAGACACGTTCAGCCTCGAACAGGCCTTGGGCATGGTGGCGCAAGGCTCTGTGCGTGAAGAGCGCAAGGTGCTCTTTCGAGGCATCGAACCAGTCGTGCACAGCCTGATAGTCAGACGGCACCCCGCCGAATTTTCGGGCCGAGCTTTCGGCATGATGAAGCGGATGCGCCATCTCAAAGCCCCTCGTCATAGCTGTGAGAACATTCGACATAGCGATCCGCATGATCGAGCGTGATGCTGTCGGCGGTGATGTCCCAGGTCAGCGTGCCGTAGCCGCCCTCGTTGTTCTCAAACCCCGGGTGATGGTGATAGGCGAGCGACCAGGCGAAATCGCCCACGGCGGTGACAAGCGCTTCCGGCAGTTTGACCTCCGCAGGCTGCACATTCACGTCCTCGACATTGCCAGAGTCGCCATAGCCTTCGTATTCGGCGGTGACCTCGCTGATGCCAAGCGCACGTAGTTGTGCGATCAGCTCCGCTCGGGATGCCTTCAGGGTGGTTTCGCGCTCGGCGCGCCACTGAGCCGCCATTGCGGCATAGTCGATCTGGGGATTGGTCATGGGTCTGTCCTCTTGTCTGAATTTGGGGCGCGCGCAGGCGTGCCATTGGCCTGCCCGCGCGCCCGGAACGCGCAGACCGGTCAAATCCCGATCCGCGACGCCCCACCCAAAGCCTGCTTTGGCTTTTCAGGCGGCTTGGTCTGCCGCCTTGCTGGTTCCCTGCCCCACGATCCGTGCCAGAATGCCCAATGTATCGACCCCTTCCTCATGCGGCAGGAACACCCGCAGCTGGAAGGCGATGATCTCGGTGAAGCAGCCGAGGGCTTTGAGGCCATCAATCATGCCCCGATCCGCACCACCAAGCTCGAGGCGCATCTCGCCAGCGACCCGGCGGCGGGTCAGGGTCAGGCCGCGGCCCAGATCGACAGGCGCGGTGGTTCCGAGGGCTGCGGTCAGCATCTCCTGCGGCGTTTGCGGGTCGGAGACGAGGAAGCGGGCGCGCAGCGCGGCCGCCCCGTCCTCGCTCAGCGTCCGCCCGATCATGGCCGTCGCCCCGTCGGGCGTGACCCGGTAGATGCGCTCATTGGTGGTCGGAATGTCCTTCCAGATCGGCAGCAGGAGACCGGTCAGCAGATAGAGCTTGGTTGTGGTGGTCTTCGGCAGGGCAGCCGCCTCTTCATCCCAGAGCCGAATGAACTCAGACTTGCCGATCTCTTCCCAGGCCGAGGACTCGAAGCGCATCTCCTCAAGGTAGCTCGACCCGTTGGGCCGTACCGCCTTGCGCATCAGCGTCACGATATCCTCGTCATACATCTGCATGGGGCGGGCCGAAATGAGCGCGGCGCGGCCGGAGGCGCGATTCACCATCGTGGTCTTGTCCAGATTGCGCGATATGGCCTCTTCGGCCCCAAGAACGTGGACCGGGTCGGTGACTTCCAGTCCGATGATCCGCGTCACGGCGCCGGATTTCGGGCAGGTCCAGAGATCCTCTGTGGAGACCTGTTCGATCTTTTCGCCGCGCAGGGTTTCCACGCCGAGATCGAGCATGCCTGCCGCGCGCGCCCGTTCCGTCTGATCAGCGATCCGGCGCATGAATTCGGCAAAGAGCGCGTTCTGCATGTGGATGGGAAGGGCAAGCACCCGATTGAGAAACCGCTGGATCGGGGGAAGCTCTTCGAGCAGCACACCGTCCTTGTCGATCAGCCGCAGGGCCGTCCAGTCGGTGAAGCTCTCGTAGCTCATCGCCTCGGCGCGCCCAGCGGCAAGATCGGCGAAATACCCACGCAGCGCCGCCCGCGCGATCGGGCTTTCGAGATTGTCCTCCTCCCGGAACATGCCCTGCGAGCCGGTCTCGCGCTGGCCTTTGGTGAGGGCCCCAAGCTGATTGAGGCGTTTCGCGATCGTCGAGGTGAAGCGCTTCTCGCCATGCACATCTGAGGTGCAGACCCGGAAGAACGGCGCGCTGACCTGAGCCGAGCGATGCGTGCGACCAAGCCCCTGGATGGCCGCATCGGCGCGCCAGCCGGGCTCCAGCAGGTAGTGCCGCCGCCGTTTCTGGTTCTTCGCCGTTTGGGCCGCGTGATAGGACCGGCCCGTCCCGCCCGCATCGGAGAAGATCAGGATATCCTTTTCGCCGTCCATGAAGGCTTGGGTTTCGGAGGAATTGCTGCTGGCGGCGCGCTTCTCGATGAAGAGATGGCCGTCCTCGGCCTTGAGGGGCCGGATAGATCGGCCTGTGACTTCTGCCACGGCCTCGTCGCCAAAGGCCCAGAGGATCTGGTCGAGCGCCGAGGGGATCGGGGCCAGCGTCATCAAATCCATCATGGCCGCGTCACGAAGGGCAAGCGCCTCGCGCGAGACGACCAGCGCGCCGGTCTCGTCCCTGAGCGGCTCGGCCACCATAGTGCCGTCGATCTCGACCAGCTTTTGCGCGTGGATCGGGAAAGCCTGTTCGAGGTAGCCCAGAACATAATCGCGCTGCGTCAAGGCACCCTCGACCAGCTCGTCTTCCGGGTCCGTCGTTTCAAGCCGGCGTTTCAGCAGGCTCTCGCCTGTCGAGACGACCTGGATGACGCAAGCCTTGCCTGCGGCCAGATCTTCCTCGATGGCGCGGATGATGGTCGGGGCCTTCATGCCCATCAGGAGATGGTTGAAGAAGCGCTGCTTCGTGCTTTCAAAGCGGGACTTGGCCGAAGCGCGTGCGGCAGAGGCATTGGTCTCCCCCGAGGCATCGTTGACACCGGTCGCCGTCAGCGCCGCCTCGAGATTGTGGTGGATCGTCCGAAACGCGCCCGCATAGGCGTCGTAGACCTCGATCTGGGCCGGGGTGAGCGCGTGTTCGAGAACGTCATATTCCACGCCATCGAAGCTTAGGGCACGGGCCGTATAGAGGCCGAGCGTCTTGAGATCGCGCGCGACCACCTCCATGGCGGCAACGCCGCCGGCTTCCATTGCCGAGACGAAGCTCTCGCGGCTCGGGAAGGGGTATTCCGGCCCCTGCCCCCAAAGCCCAAGCCGCGCGGCATAGGCCAGGTTATGCACGCTCGTGGCACCCGTAGCCGAGATGTAGAAGACGCGGGCGCGCGGGGCGGCCAGTTGCAGACGAAGGCCTGCGAGGCCCTGCTGCGAGGGTTTGACCCCCCTGCCCTGCTCTGACCCGGCCGCGTTCTGCATGGCGTGAGCCTCGTCGAAGGCCAGCACGCCGTCGAAGTCGTCGCCCATCCAGTCGAGGATCTGGCTCAGCCGCGTGGTGCCGCATTTGCCCGCGGACCGCAGCGTGGCGTAGGTGACGAAGAGGATCCCGTCACCCATCGGGACGGGCTGGTCCGGTTTCCATTTGGAAAGCGGCTGGATGTCGGCTGGCGAGCCGCCAAGATCGGTCCAGTCGCGGATCGCGTCCTCGATAAGCGTGGCGGATTTGGAGACCCAGATCGCTTTCCTGCGTCCGGCCAGCCAGTTCACGAGAATGAGCCCCGCGCATTCGCGCCCCTTGCCGCAACCGGTGCCATCTCCGAGGAAATACCCGAGGCGATAGTGACACGCATACGGGTCATCATCGGCACGCGTCAGCTTTGTCTGGTCGTCATCGATCGTGAACCGGCCTGGCAAATCACGCCCATGGGCATCATGCGCCATGATGATGGTTTCCAGCTGTGCCTCTGAGAGATGTCCCTCCTCGATCAGCCTGGCGGGCAGACGCAAGTCATCACTGCCCGTGTTTGAGGGCATGGGCGGGGCAACCGAGGCCATGGCGATGCTTTCGACGAGCGGCGTGGGATGTTCTTGCGCACCCGCGATCTCGATCCGCTGCGGACGGTAGCGCGCATAGATGTCCGAGACGGGCGTGTTGTCGCGCGGGGCCTCAAGGCTTGTGAAAGTGAGCGGTATGGCGGCGTTGGTCTGAGCGTTGGACGCCGCAACTTTGGCAACTGGGCGCTTGCGCGTGACAAGTAGTGGACCGACCGATCGCGCATGAGGGTTTGTCGCCGCCCGTTGGACGGGGCGCGTCTCAGGCCGGTTTGCGGCCACGGTGTCAACAAAAGGAAGGGCTTCCTCCAGATCCTGAACCGCGGCGCGGATCATCTCGCCGTCCTCCTGCACCTTGTCGAAGACCATCAGCTGGGTTTCCACAGTTGTGCCGAGCTTGCGGTAGACCTGCCCCGGTATTGTGAGTGCCAAGCGCGGCGTAAGGAGGCCGCAGGCGCGTGCCCAATGCGCGGCATCGCGTTCGGGAGTGAATCCCGGCAGCATGATCGCCACCAGCCGCCCGCCGGGTGCCAGGCGCTTGGCAGCCCCGATGAGATGTTTGGCGGCGATGTGTTTGTCCCGGGCGCGATCGACCGAGGAGGCGAAGGGCGGGTTCATCACCACGATGTCGGGCAGAACCGGCGTCTGCAGCAGATCGTCGATATGCTCGCCGTCATGGCCCGTCACCTCGCCGCCGAAGAGGGCCCGCAGGAGGCGCTGGCGAAAGGGGTCGATCTCGTTGAGCAAAAGCGTGGCACCGGCCCGGGCGGCGAAAGCAGCAAGGGCACTTGTGCCAGCCGACGGCTCCAGAACGGTCTCGCCTTTGCGGATCGCTGCGGCCCGCACGACAAGGGCTGCGTATGGCAGCGGCGTGGAAAACTGCTGCAGCCGGATCTGCTGCTCCGAGCGGCGCGTTTCCGTCAGGAGCCGTGAGGCAAGCAGCTTTGCCGCGGCGATGTCACCTGCCGCGCCGTCCCCACGCAGCAGCATTTGGACGGCAGCGGCCTGCATCAGGTCATAGGCCATGCGCCAGTCCCAGGCACCGCCGGCATCGCTGCCATGAAACGTCTCGCGCATGATGCGCGCCAGCGCTGAGCTACGCAGGGGTTGGTGGTCGATCTGCGCGCCGATCTGCGCGAGGGCAGAGACGAGATCAGCGCCGGAATCGACGGGAGCGTGATGCGTTGAGCAAGGCTTGGCCATGGGATTTTTCCTTTGGATGAGGGTCTGAATTCCAAAGGACAAAAAGCCAGCTTTCCCCTTTTGGGGTTAAGGATCTGAAATCAAGAACCGGAGCGGGGCAGGACTGCCAATGCGATCAGACGTCATCGGTCTTTGCGGCAAGGTCACGGAGCCAAGCAGAAAACGCGGCTTCACTCACCTGATCGGCGGCAAGGTCCTCCATCATCCGGACACCCTTCCCGGGATCGGGCCGCAGATTTACGCCATTGAGCCGCAAGAACGCAAAAGCGGCCACGAATGCTGTTCGCTTGTTGCCATCGACAAAGGCATGCGCTTTGGCAAGACCATAGGCATAAGCTGCCGCAATCGCGAACACATCCACGTCCTCATAGGACGCGCGGTTCATTGCCCGTGTGCATCCCATTTCCAAAAGGGCCGGATCGCGGGTGCCTGGCGCACCGCCGTGGCGCGCGATCTGGCGATCATGGACGACGTACGAAGCGGCCAGCGGAATCCAGACCCAATCGCTCATGCAAGTGCTTGGAGCAGATCGCGGTTCTCATCCATGACGATCTCGGCGGCGGCAAGCGCGGCCTGAAGTTCCGGGTTTTCCGTCATCAGCTTCAGCCCGCCATCATCCGTGCGCACGGCATAGAGGGTATCCCCCTCCTTGGCATCCAGGAGCGCGAGCATCTCTGTGCTGAGTGTCATGACGGCGGAATTGCCGACCTTGCGGATTTTGGCTTCGATCATGGCAGGGCCCGTATGGTTATACGTATGTATATACGAGACCTCTGCGCTAGGTCAAGTTTGCTCCTGGCGCTTTTCGTCAATCAACGTCTGCAACTGATGCAACGCGTGGGCGTGCGATATCGGCGGGCGCGGATCTTTGAGCGCTTCCTGCACCCTGGATCGAAACCAGGCATCGTGGGATTTCGTTTCAGCGGTCACGGAAATGGTCGTCGAGCCCCTATCCAGAAGCTCGCCTAGGTAACTCGGCATATCGGCAACGCTCAGAGCGACCTGAGACCGGCGGTCGGGGATTGGACCCTGGACCCGTCGACTTTGTCGCAGGCCTGTTTGCGATCTGAAGGCTGTTTCAACTCGGGTCCCCTATTGACGCGATGATCGAACGTTACAGCAAAGTTTCCCGAACGATAAGAGCCTTGAAATCTCTATCTCTTTCATCGCCTCAAGCCACCCCTCGACATAGGCGGCGCTCTGGTCGAATTCAGGTTCCACCCCGATTTGCGCGCAAAGCATGCAGTTTCCGATTTCCGCGACTTATCCTGACAGTCAATCCAAGAAAGCTATCATTTCTGCTTGTCACATTGCTTGATCAGCCATTTGTGCAAGGCGGGGGCTTGGTCGGGTTTGGTTCTGAAATCCGCCGCCTGTTCGAGGAGCGCGCGCATGGCTTTGCCGTCTTTGCCGAGGGATTTGTTAGGCCAGTGGGGTTTGTGCGCTTCCCATGCTGTCAGATAGCCGTCAGCCCAGATGGAAAACAGGACCGGGTCCGCCGGGAACAGCACCTCTGCCGGAGCACCGTCTCGCAGCAAGGACAGACGGTGATTGTAGGCTATTACGATCAGGTCGAGGAGTTTTTGCAAGTCCGCATCGGAGGCGAGATCGTCTGCCACTACATTGAAAATCGTGACGATCCACTCGGAGGGTTTGATGAACTTGGGCGCGGTGCAAAGACCTGTCAAAAAGCCTTCCATCCAGGGGGTGTGATCTTGGCTGGACGCAGAAGTTTATCCAGCGCCTTTTGTTCCTTTGTGCCGAACGGTGCGACCTCGGCGTAGGTTCCCGGGGCCGCGCGTTCTTCGGTGACCTCAAGACCGCCGAACGGCATCGGCGGCGCGTCCTGATGGACCCACGCCTCAAAGCTCATGGCGTGCACGAAATGCATGATCGGGGCCTTCTTCAGGTCGCGGCCCTCGGACATGGCCTGGGCCACGGCGACAAGCTCAGGCGTTATGGGGTTCTTTGCAGCCGCCAGCAAGGCGGCATTGCGGGCAAAGATCATGGCCCAAAAGTTGCGGCGGGTCTCCAGATGCTGCCAAAGCTTGCGGGTCATGGCATTTTGAGTCGTTGCACTTTCAATGGCATCTGACGATGCGTCGCTGTCCTCGAACCAGCTGTCCGAGATCGGGAAGTGATCAGGCCAATGCTCACTCGCCATGATCAGGCTGCCCCGTGCGCGGACGGAGAGAGTGGAGACGGCGCCTTCGGGGTCAGCAATGGCCGCGATGTCTGCAATATCTGCCGATCGCGGGCGCAGATCGGCAAAACCTGCGGTCTCGACGACATCGAGCAGACCCGCCGCGGGCATTGTCCCATTTGCTTGCCCGTCCGCAAGCGCCCAAGACAGAGCGGTGAACGCATAATCTGCTGTTGCCTCCAAGGCGCCGGACTCATTTGCAATCTGCGCGATCATCTGTTTTTGCTCGGTGGCGCTGGTGCACGGAAGCACAAAAGCGTCTTTCACGCCAAACCCCTGTTTGAGCAGCACCACCGCCAAAGCACGTCGGCCACCCGATTGAATGGCCATGGAGAGGCTCTGCGCACCGCTGCCATCGACCATCGAGGATACAACGCGGTGGATCTTGGGTTTTGAGCGCGTGTCAATTGCCTGCGTCCCGGTTTTGAGGGCGGATCGGATGATCTCATCCATACCGCGCAAGGTGTCAGGGTCTTGTAGCCAGCTTCGGATCAAGGTGATGCGCGATAACAAGGTCTGAGACAGATCACCCGCCTGCTGGCGCAGAGCGAGACCGGTTAGCGCGCCGGAGCTCACCGAGGCGTCTGTCGCAAGTAGCAGCGCTGCGGCGGCATCTCCACATAGGGACTCTGGTCGGGTAGCGAGTTTGCGAATGAAAGCAAAGCGTGCTTCTGGCGGCAAGGTTGGCAGCATCTCATCCAGCATCGCCAGCATGGCCGAAACCGAGTCTTCGCCGATGCCATTTAAGCCTTTGAAGATACCGTCGAACATCTCATCGGGGATGTCGGGAATGCCGTTGATGTCGGCAAAGGCATCCGGGTCTTCGGGGATGACCGCATGGGCCAGCGATGGTGGCGGGGTCAGGCCCGCACGCGTCCAGGCGCTGGAGAGAGACAAGGCCGTTTGGGATGTCAGGTCGGCGTCGAGCAAGGCCACCACATCGCGCATGTCATCCAGTAAGGTGCGCCCTTTGCGCTGCCCGCTCTCATCGGCCATGCGGGCCTCATCCAGTGCGGCGACCAGCATCGCCATCTGGCCGTCCGACAATGGGCCACTCGCGGCCTCTTGGATCAGCGCAGCGCAAAGGTCCGGGCGCGCCAGAAGATCCTTGCCAAACTGCCGTAAAAGCTCTGACTGCTGCAACGGCAACTTTGGCGCTTCCACGGCCCGAACCATCTTTGAAAGAAACGCGTCCACCCTGATCCCCCTCGGTTGACATCATTGCATTGCAGAAAGTTTGGTTCTGTCCAAGGCAAAACCATATCTTGGCTGATCACTCGCCCGAAATCTGCCCTATCACGTTGCGAATTCGCGCGCGTTCCGCCTTGAGAGAGGCCCGCTAGGGAGCTGGCAATCGCTTCTCTTTGAGCAATGATTTGACGTCTTCCTGTGCCTTTTGCCAGGCTGGCAGGTGACGCGCGCGGATACAGGCGTTCGGGCATTTGGTTGACAGCCATAGCGCTGCCTGTGCGTCGCGGGCGTTACCAAAGCCATCTCAACGGCCAGGCGCCACCTTAACGGACTTCTCGAACCGCTTGTCCGCCGCCGCCGCTTCTTTCAAGAGCGCGTCGAAATTGTCAGGTGGGTTGCCATCTTCCAGCATTCCTTTGAACGTCGCATAGGCATCCGTCTTGCTGCCATAGGCGCGCAGGGTCTTGTCGTCGTTCACCCAGGCCACCACGATGACCTTTGCATCGCTGTTGAACCGATAGAACAGCCGATACTGCTGGAAGAATTTCGCCCGGAACCAGTGTTTGCGGTGATCGCCGAGTGTGCCGCCTTGGCGGAAGGCGGCGGCACCCGGATCTGCCGGTATGGCCTCGGTGACCAGCTTGAAGATGGCGGCCAGCCGTTTCGTGGAATTTTTCTTGCGCCAGGTCTTGGGATCGCGAGCCTTACGCGCCTCGACCTCCAGGGTCAGCCCTTCGAGCTGGTCCAGAAAGAGCGGATGCGCATAAATCGACCATCCGTTTACGACAAGTGGCGCTTGGGCGGGCATGCTATCGCCGCTCATTCATCCTCGAGCGATAGCGGCGCATCGAGATCGACGTCAACGTCTCCGACCAGTGCTGCAAGACGGTCATGCAAAGCCCCATCGAACGCCCGAATGCGGTCCGGATGCGCCTTGATATCGGCCTCGACAAAATCGAGAAAGGCTCCGAGCACGGGATCTTCCTCGTCGCTGCGCACGGGCTCGATATAGACCCTGCCACTCGGCTCGGTGCAGTAACGAATCTGGTCGCCCTTGCCCAGCTTGAGCTGTTTGCGCACACCCGCCGGCACGGTCGTCTGATACCGATCCGTGAGTTTCGAGACATCTTGTGCGAGGGCTGTCATGGCAGTCTCCTGAAGAAAAGGTTCTTTAAGAAAAGGTTCTTTGCTGCCCGCGATAGGTAATGCATTTGCATTGCCTTGTCAAGACAAGCCGCAGCATCTGCTGTCGCCGGGCAGGTCGATGAACCGTCCGGCGCAGGACCTAATCTCGCCTCGCCAGGAACTCCGCCAGCACTGGACTGGCAGCACCTTTCGCGGAGCTGAGCAGCTCCGAACCCGCAAGCGTGGCCTTCGAGAGGCGTACGAGCCCGCCGGTTTCCTCGATGCGGTAGCAGCGGCGTTTTTGCCGCCCGCGTCTGTAGTGCGTCGCGGTGACGATCTGGCAGGTGCTGCCATCGGCGAGCGTCACAGGTGCTGCAAGCTTGATCTTGTCGCCTTCGGCATAGTCCGGGATCGACGCCCAGTCCCGGCAACGCTGACGCCAGTCCTGGGCGTAGCTGGCCGGGTCTTTCAGGTCGGAGAGGAGCTCGATCAGCCCAAGAGGAGCGCGAGACTCGTTCGGGCCAGCGCTTTCCTCCATATCCTTGTAGCCCAGCAGCCATCGTCGTAGGCGGTGAGGAAGACGGCGGCGAAGGTGATCGAGCCGTCAGGATCGGTGATATAGGTCGCGTCCTCGACAGCGGTGCCGTCGAGATTGGTAACCCTAGCCGCTGCATACCAGGTGGAGGCGACCTTGCAGGCTTTGACCAGTTCCGTCTTGCGGCTGTCGCCCTCGAAGGTGCACAGCCGAGCAATCTCCGCTTTCTCATCCGCGTAGGTCTGGACGCGGCCGTCGGTGTAGAAGAGCCATCCCATCTCAGAGTCCTTTCTCTCATTGGGGAAACTGTTGTTGCCAATGTCCCGAGCGGGCCGCAGGCCCGGCAGGGTATTGGCGATGCTTGTTTGAGAAAGGGCGCATTGCGCCACCCTCCGGTCATCGAGTTCCATCAGCGCATCGAGCGGCACGCGGTAGGGCTGCATGGCGTCGAAATCCTCGCAATTGCCGCAGTTCTGTACGATTGCGAAGGTGTCGCAGGCATCCTTGAGAATGACCCGGAAGGTGCCGCCAAGGCCCGAGGGCACTTCGTAGGTCCGCCGATGAGATAGTCCGAGGCCCGGCGCACGAAGACGCGGATGCTGTGGCCATCGGTGGCGAGCCGGATCGCACCCCGCCCCCGGTCGATGAGCACCTGCACGTCATCCAGGATATCGGTGTAGAACTGGCCGGTCAAATCGCGAAACGCCATGCGGCGCTGCGCCATCCAGTCGGTGTCGCGAAACGGGTTCATGCCGTCGGCGAAGGCGAAGGAGGGATCGGCCTGCGCGGTGGTAACGATACGGGTGGTCGTGCCATCGATGCCGTTCGAGCGCAGATGCACACCATTGCCGACGATGAGGATCAGGGCGGGCCTGTCCACGGGCCCGTTCCAGTTGGGCAGGAAGGTCTTGCAGGCGCGCGCATGGGCGATCTGCGCCGCAACAGCGGAGGCAGAGAACTTGAGAATAGCCATGGGATGTCTTTCCGTTGGGTGTGGGAGGGGTCGACCCGCGCGGGGAATGCCTCGCGCGGGTCGCGTGAGGACTCAGGCCGCTTGCGCGACCTCGCTGTCAGGCTCCGGAGATTCCTCGATGGGCTCCGCCTCATCACAGGCGACACCGGCGGTCTGCATCATCGGCGGGCACCAGGCGGCCACGGCAGCGAGCTGTGCGTCGGTGAGCGTGGCGAATGGCTCGGCGAAGAGCTTGTCGCAGAAGGCGACGATCTCCTTCTTGCTCGAAGAGGCCAGTGTCACCGCCTCCTGGGCGAGACCCAGATCCTCGCCGAGGATCTTCAGGAGCCAAGCCTTCTTGAAGCGGTTGAAGAGCGCCGCATTCGGCGTCCAGTGGGCGCGGATGTCGGGCATGATCTCGATCTCGAACGCATGCATCAGGCTGTCGCGCTGGCGGTCCCGCGCGAAGCAGGACTGCGTGGTGCTGGCCGTGGCATAGGCCACGAGCTTGGCCTTCTCGCCGGCCTCCAGCGCGCGAAACGCCGCGAACTGATCGGCGGCGCGCGGGCGTCATCGAGCCAGGAGAGATCAAGTGCATCATGCGCCGCCGCCACCTGCTCGAGCGAGGTCTCGTCGATCTCGTCCATCTTGGCATGGCTGCGGTATTCCTTGCGGGCATCGATCTTGATCGCCTGCGTGACACTCATGCCGCTGGCCAGAACGTCACTGACCAGCTTGAAGAGCGTCAGATCCAGCGTGGCCTCCGGATTAGCGCCATCGCGGCCCCAAGCGCCATGGCTCGCTCGGTCTTGAGGTCCTCAGCCAGCGAGGCCGGTAGCTGATCTCGCCCGGGTCAGGGCCTCTTCCCCGTCTGACTACTCGAGGCGCCGCGCGTGCCCTCCGCTTTGACGGTGTCCTCCGGGCGTACGAGGCCGATATGGAGCGTCACCTGACCATTCGACCACGAGGCGATTACCCGGACCGCGCCAGGTCCTCGGCGCTGTAGGCCTCCTGCAGATCGCGGGCTTCCTCTTCCAAGGGTCCACGCGCTCGTAAGCGCGTTGTAGGCACTGTCCTCGAGCCCTCATCTCATCTGTAGCTGCAGTTGCTCGAGCTCGGCGGTGATCTCATCGATGCGCTTCTGGGCGGTCTCATCAGGCTCGATCGGGCCGGGATAGACCCGGCCGTAGTCGGCCATGGTCGCGTAATCATACCGGACCATCGCATCGGCCCAGGCAAAGCCAGTTTTATGCGGGCCTCTTCGGCGGCACCGAGCTTTTCGAGCAGGATGGTCTCGACCAGCGCGCATCTCGAGCACGGAATGCTCTTCCAGAGGTCAGCCGCGACTGCGCCGCACGCGCCTCGTAGTCCGCGCGCACGAAAGCCCGATATATCGCTGACCTGCACCCCGCGGGATTTGAGCGCCTGTCGAACGGTATAGGCCTGCAGATAGCCGCGTCCTTCGTGAGCGCCTCGAAGCCTCGCGCTGCGCCTCTTGGCTCGGATGCTCGCGAAGGCCTTCATCGTGTGAGCGTGATCACCTTGCCCGGGCCGCGCGCGGATGTCGGGGTGGATCAGGCCATAGCGCAACCGGCCTTTCACGGCGGCCACCGTGGTGCGAAGGTCTTGGCGATCGTCTCGGCGTCTGGCGTCGACTCCATCATCCGAGCGAAGGCCTCGAACTCGTCGATCGCGTTCATCGGCGCTTGCGTGATATTCTCGGCGAGCGACAGAGCCGTGGTGACGTCGCAATCCTCCGGCACGAGGGCGGAGTCGACCTTGGTTTTCGCGGTGAACCCCTTCTCGCTTTTGTCGGACCAGTTCCTTCAGGGCGGCATGGCGACCACCGGTGCACGGCGAACTTGCCGTCGAGCTTCTGGACCAGGAGCGGCTGCAGAGGCCAGCACCGGATGCTGGCTTTCAGATGCGCGATGTTCTCGGGGTCATAGTTTCCGGAGTTGCTGCGCACATTGGCGGGATGCGGGACCAGATCGCGATGGCGACGGAGACGGGTTTGAAGCTTGCGGTCATGGGATATCCTTCCAGGTGGATGAGATGCGGCCCGCGCGCTTGCGCGTGACCAATCCCGGCTTCAGGGATCACTACGACAAAGGCCCACTTTCCCTTTGAGGGTCAGCGGGCCATCATCGTCTCAGATGTCAGGGGGAGGAGTCCCTGCCTACCAGTCGCGCGGCCAGCATGATGGTCAGCACGCGCATGTGGTGCGGGATTGTCCGGGGTCTCAGCCCCGTACGGAAATCCGAATCTGCCTCATAGAGATCGATTTTCCAGAACACGGTCTCGCCCCGGATCTCGAGAGCGCCGAAATCGTGCATCCTCGGGATCATTCTCAGGCTCGAATGTATCGAACGCACTGTGGACTTCACCCGCCTCGGCCATGAAGCCGTCACCGGCCTCCATAAGCGCGCGGGTGACATGCATCCGGCCTGGATGGGCTGCGCGGGCGCAGCCCAAGGCATGTGAGCTTGCGAAACGCGTCGTTTTGCGCCGCGATCACGGTCGGATCCGGACGGTCTGGCTGGGATTGAACATTCATGGACATGGGGATCTCCTTCGAGAAGTTGAAACACCCTTCCCAAAGCCCGCTTTTTCTTTCTGCTTGTCGGAAAGACCGAAGCAGAAGGACCTACCCGAACAGCCCCTTGGGTCTGTAATTCGGGTTGGGGATGGTTTCGATCCAGCCGCCCTGTTCAATGATGCTCTCAAGTGCTGCCAAGAACGGATAAGCGCCCTCGGCAGCGCTCCACCAATAGGCACCGCGCTTGAAGGTGATGATCTTGCGGCGGCCGTCTTCGAAGCAGGCCACCGCAGCGTCTTGGGTTCCTTACGTGACATGGGTGTCTCCGTTCTCCGTGCGGTCAGGCGGCCTCGGCACTGCGACTGCCCTGCCTCCGATCTGGCGATCAGATAATCACAGGCGCGCTGCGCGTCCGCGGCGTGCCGGAAGATCGCGCCTTGTCCGACCGAAGGACCGCAACCAGTTGTGCAGGTAGGCGGCATTCATCTCGAGCGTGTGCGCCGTGAAGCCGAGCGTCTGACCCAGGAACACCGAGGTCAATTCCGCGACGATCTCCTCGCGCGCATAGGACGTGTTGCCAAACTTCGAGAACCCGAAATCACGGTTCAGTCGATGCGGGGCTTTCGTGGCATGGGCCAGCTCATGCGCCCAGACCCCGTAGAAATTGCGCGGGTCATGGAACCGCGTGATAGACGGCATGTAGACCTTGTCCACGGGCGGCAGATAATAGGCTTCAGTTCCGTGAAGACGGTCGTGATGTCAATGGCATCGAAAAACGCCTGCATGTGCGGGATGGGCTCGGACGGAGGATGCTCGGGTGCGGGCTCCGGGTCGGGGAAGAAACTGTCGGGCAGGCCATCGATCTGGCAGGCATTGAACACGCGGTAGGCTTTCTGGAAGCGGAAGATGCGGGCTTCCTCGGAGCGATCATCGCCATCGCTGCGGTCGTCTCGCGCCGCGTCTTTCCGGCTTTGGCCGTAATAGACGACGACAGAGGATTTCTCGCCTTGCGGACCTTTGCGTCCAACGCATTAGCCTGCGGCAACGTCATCCAGAAGGGAGCTGTGGCCGCATCACCGTTCGCATGGTGAGCAGGAAGTTGTTCACACCTGGTAGGGTTCTCCGCCCACGCGCAGGGGACGAGAGCTGCCGCCAATGGTCCAGGGCTTGCGCCAGGGCAGGACGCCGCGCTCGATGATGCGGATGATTTCGTTCGTGATGACCTCGGAGGCAT